>CAZTXR010000186.1:0-4104 GCA_964617605.1 uncultured Clostridia bacterium
AAGAAAGGAAGAATATGATAGATGTAAAAAAACTTGACAGGGAGCTTCTGAAGGTTGAAAAGCCTGCCAGATATGTAGGCAGCGAGCTTAATTCTGTCGTGAAACAAAAAGATATTGATATACGTTTTGCCTTTGCATTTCCCGACACCTATGAGGTGGGAATGTCTCATACGGGACTGCATATTTTGTACCATCTCATGAACAGTATGGAAAATGTGTGGTGTGAAAGGGTATTTGCCCCATGGACGGATATGGAAGAACTTATGCGAAAAAACAAGATACCCTTGTATGGATTAGAAAGCAAGGATGAATTAAGAGCCTTTGACTTCATAGGTTTTACCCTCCAGTATGAAATGAGCTATACAAATGTACTAAATATGCTTGACTTAGGTGCTATACCCATTAAATCTGCAGACAGGGACAATGATATGCCTATAGTGATTGCAGGGGGACCTTGTGCTTACAACCCGGAGCCCTTATATGAAGTTATTGATTTATTCACTGTAGGAGAAACAGAGGAACTTTTGCCGGAGCTTCTTAATTTATATAGTGAAGAAAAGAAAAAGGGTTTTGATAAAATTAAATTTCTTGAAAAGGCAGCTTTGTTAGAAGGAATTTATGTACCTCAGTTTTATGGGGAAATATATAATGATGACGGGACCATAAAGGAAAGAAAAGTATTAAATAAAAACGCCAAGGATATTATCAAAAAGCGAATAATAAAGGATTTAAACAAAAGCTATTATCCTGAAAAGGCTATTTTGCCATATATTGATGTGGTACATGACAGAGTAGTATTGGAATTATTCAGGGGCTGTACAAGGGGATGCCGTTTTTGCCAGGCAGGAATGGTTTATAGACCTGTCAGGGAAAAAGGGACAGATACATTGGTCAGCCAGGCAGAAAGTCTTATAAATTCAACGGGACATGATGAAATATCTTTAACTTCACTAAGCTCCGGGGATTTTACATGCCTTCCGGATTTAACACTGAAACTTCTTGATATGTACGAAAATCAAAATGTAAGTATATCTCTTCCCTCTCTTAGACTTGATTCAATGACTTTTGATATTATTGAAAGGCTGCAGGAGGTTCGTAAATCCGGCCTTACATTTGCACCGGAAGCAGGAACTCAGAGGATGCGTGATGTTATAAACAAAAACTTATCAGAAGAACAAATTCTGGGACCTGTAGAAACTGCATTTAATTTAGGCTGGTCAACAGTTAAATTGTATTTTATGATAGGCCTTCCCGAGGAAGAAATGGAAGATGTACTGGGAATCAAGGAATTAGCTTACAAGGTTAAGGATAAATTTTTTCAAAGACCTAAGGAAGATATAAAAGGAAATTTAAAAATAAATGTAAGTGCTTCGTGCTTTGTGCCAAAGCCCTTTACACCATTTCAATGGGTTTCGCAGAACAATATGGATGAATTTTATGCAAAGGCTAAAGCCTTGCAAAAGGAAATTAAGGATAAGAAAGTTTCTTTCAGCTATCACGAGCCTAAATTAAGTTATTTAGAGGCAGTATTTGCAAGAGGAGACAGAAGACTATCCAAAGCATTGATTAAGGCCTGGGAAAATGGATGCCGTTTTGACGGATGGTATGATATGTTTGATTTTAATAAATGGATGAATGCTTTTGAAGAGACAAACACTGACCCTGATTTTTTTGCCTTAAGACAAAGGGAGTTAACTGAAATTCTTCCATGGGATTTTATAGACATTGGGGTTAATAAGAAATATTTAATAAGTGAATATGAGAAAGCTGTAAAAGTTTCAACTACACCGGACTGCAGACAAGGGTGCACTAACTGTGGTGTAAATTATAATTTATTGGGAGGTGCCTGCCCTCATGTGCAAAATAATATGTAAATACAGTAAAACAGGATATTTGAAATATATTTCTCACTTGGATGTTTTGCGATTTGTTCAAAGGTCTGTAAAAAGAGCAGGTATAAATGCCAAATACTCGGAAGGCTTTAATCCACACATGAAAACATCCTTTGGATATCCCTTGTCCTTAGGCACTGAAAGTATAGGTGAATATTTTGAATTGGAGCTTAATGAAGCTATTGATTTAGATTTTTTTGTAAACAAAATGAATTCAGTAATGCCAAATGAAATGCAGATTATTAAGGCGGAAGAATCCGAATATTCTGAATCTCTTATGAAAAGATGCGAATATGCACAATATTTGGTTAATATCGAATCGGAAATCATTGATGAAAACAAGCTGAATGAGTATTTTGCCGAAATGCTGTCCCAAGGGGTAATATATAAAAGACAGAAGAAAAATAAAAAAAATAAGCTGATAACAAAGGAACTAAATACAAAGGAATTAATTGAATTTTTAAAGGTTGAAAGAGTTAATGACAACAAATTAAAGCTTATGGCTGTTTTTAAAACTATGGAAGCAGGAAGCATGAAGGTTGAAGAAATGATGAAGCTGATAATGGAAAAAGGATTTGAAACAGACTATTATACAATCATGAAAATAGATGCATTAGACAAGGAAATGAAGCCCATCTTGTAAAGGGGAAGAATAATATGAAGCAGGTTTTGACAGAAAGTTCAATATTTTTTAATCAAGTGGCAATTTTACAGGATGGAAAGCTTATTGACTATCTTTATGAATTAAATGATAGAAAAGATGTGGTGGGCAATATCTATAAGGGGAAAGTGATGAATATTCTTCCCGGCATGGAAGCAGCCTTTATTGACATTGGTTTTGAAAAAAATGCTTATCTTTTTTTAGATGACCTGCTTACTGATAAGTTTCTAAAAGAAAAAAATATTAAGAAAAAGGATGCAAATATAAACAAACTGTTAAAAAAAGGTGACGAGTTATTAGTACAGGTTGTAAGAGAGCCCATGGGAGAGAAAAATATATCTGTTACAACTGATATTTCTCTGTCCGGAAAATATATTGCCTTTATTCCCAATACAAGAGGAATCAGTTTATCTAAAAAAATCAGAAATTCAGATGAAAGATACAGGCTTGAAGAGATAGGCAAAGATATCATGCAAAACGCAAATGGAATGATAATCAGGACCTTTGCTCAGGGGTGTTCCAAAGAAGCAATCGAAAAAGAGTATACAATGCTTTCTTCTGTTTATATGCATATTGAACAGGAATATAATTATTCCTATGCCCCTAAACTGATGTATAAAAACAATTCTCTGTTTGAAAGACTTTTCTTGGACTATATCGATTTTTCAATTGACGAAATTTATGTTGAAGACAAAAGTGCAAAACAAAAATTTACTGATATGATTGAAGGTCTTCATGTTGATGAACTAAGAAATATAAAAATTATTGAATATCAGAGACCTTTTGAAATCTTTAATGTTGCAAACCAGATAAATATGCTCTTTAACAGAAAGGTTTCTTTAAGTAACGGTGGCTCAATAATTATTGATGTTACTGAAGCATTGACCGTAATTGATGTAAACAGCGGCAAGTATGTGGGCAGCCGCAATATGGAGGAAACAGCCCTTGAAATTAATCTGCAGGCGCTTGAAGAAATTGCGAGGCAAATTAAGCTTAGAAATATTAGCGGTATTATATTGATTGATTTCATTGATGTAAAAAAAGAAGAAAATATAAATTATATAATAAGCAAAGCTAAGACCTTGTTTAAGGATGATAGGGCAAAAACCAATGTCATTGGAATGACAAAGCTGAATTTAATGGAAATCACAAGGAAAAGGAACAAGGAGAATTTTTTTAATTTGATAACCGAGGAATGCAGCCATTGCAAGGGAAGTGGAAGAAGCGGTTCCAAGATATACATAATTATAAAAATAGAAACTATAATAAAAAATATTAAATTCAACACATCTTCTGAATCTGTAATTTTAAGAACAGGCGGCATACTGTACAAAAAAATTATTGGCAGCTGCATGGATATTATTTCAGAAATTGAAGAAAAATATAATATTAAAATTTTTTTTGAATTGGATGAAGATATTTTGACAGATGACATTATCGTTGGAAGAATGGGGAAAAAATAAGTTGACAAACATTTTAAAGTTTGATACAATTTGTATCTGTTAGAGCCGCGCGGATCAGGTTAAAACGTAAAGTACCTGCAATGGCGAG
>CAZTXR010000187.1:0-4097 GCA_964617605.1 uncultured Clostridia bacterium
TCAAGCAATGTTTCCAACAAATATTGTTATCGCCATTCCTAATCATGCGATTAGCGCATATGAAGAATCGGATAATAACGAAATAACCATAGAGCTAGCAGATACTGTTGAAGCCGAAATAGAAAAGATTGATAAAGGTGAAACTGGAGATATTTATCTTTCAGTTATTGATGGACAGCATAGAGTTAAAGGAATACAAACAGCATTAGAGAAACTTGCTGATTTGATTAAAAACTATAACGAAGGGGCATCTGATGATAATGATGGTTTGGCTGATTTAGAAGAAAAATTAGAAAGCCTTCGAAATTTTGAATTATCTGTGGCTTTTTTCATCGACCCGGTGTTAGAATATCAAGCAATGATATTTTCCACAATAAATAGAACCCAAACTAGGGTTAATCAGGATCTTGTTTATAGTTTATTTGGGCTGACAGAAGATGATTCTCCTCAAAAAACCGCATTAAATATTGTCAATGTCTTGAATGGAACAAAAAAATCTCCTTTTCATAAGAGGATACGTTTGGCTGGTTCAAATTCAAAGGCAGGAAAAGAGTTTTATGCTGATGGATACCCGATTTTATCGCAGGCGACTATGGTGAAATCAATCCTATATATGATTACAAAAGATAGCAGAGAAGCAGAAGTTGAAAGAAATAAACCTAGGAAGTATTTCAAAAAGTATCCAAATGAAGACTTGTTTTTTAGAAAATATTATGCAGAAGACAATGACTCTGTGGTGATGAAGATTATGTTTTATTTCTTTTCTGCAGTTCAGGATGTTTTTATTGACAGTGAAGGTAATTCTTTTTGGGATATAAGGAATAACAAGAATAAACCAACTAATATTATTCAAACAACGATTGGGTATGCGGCATTATTGGATGTTTTAAAAAGAATACTATCTGAAGAGAAAAATGAAGATAGGCTTCTTGATAAAAATACATATATAGACTATCTGATTAAGGCTAATGGAATTGATATATTAGACAATAATGACCCTAAAAAATTCCCATTTACGAATAGATCTAAAAAACTATTCTATGACGAAATGGAAAGATTAATCTGGGGCTGATTTAACGTTCGAAGCTATCTTTTGGGAATAAGTTCCATGCTTGTTCCCAAAGACTTTCTGCTGTAGAATCATTTTGTAACTCTGTGTGTTTTTGCCATTTAGCTAGCCAATAAAAAATTCTTGTTTTACTTTTTAAGTCTGGCCCCCCATTTATTATTAAACAGTATTTTAATATGGAATCCATCATTATCGGATTTGCTTCAGAATTTTTCTTCCATTCTTCAACACCGCCTATACAATGGGCTAAATTTAAGAGTGCGCCTAAGTAACTTACTCTTGAAAGATCTATTGAAATTTCATTAAGTAAATTAGCAACCCAATTGTACAAAACAAATGAATAGTTAGAGAAACTAATCGCTTTAATCATCCATAATATTTTGCTGATAAATTCAGTCGGTATATTATCAATATTTCCATCTAATACTGGAGTGTTAAGTAGTAGATTATTAATGCTTTCCAATGAACACAAAAGAACTTCGTCGTTTAAAGTTAAATAATTAATAATTTCAGGGGAGTCTTCAACAAACTCTCCTAAATCCATAATTGAATTTGCTATATACTCAAATTGTCCGACTTTTAAAAAGTTATCTATAGAAAGATAATAGTACTTGACTCCTTCCTCAAGATTTCCCGTTTTACATAAGCAATGAGCATAATGATAATATACACTACCTAAATTGCTTTCTCCTAAAAAACGGTGTTTTTCTTGTTGACTATCAAGTATCTCTTTGTAAATAGGTATTGCTTCTGAATATTCTTTTTGAAACTCATAAGTTTTGGCTAAATCTAATTTCAAGATCATTAAATTGCCTACATCAGATTTTACAATTTCATTATTTCTCTTTATCTGATTTTCTAAAAGATTAATGGCCTTAATAAAATCATTTCTTGCTTTATCGTAATTTTCAAGTAAAAAACTTAAATGTCCATTTGCCCAAATAGCATGTAACCTTATTGAATCATCAAGAGTCAGATTAGCAAGGTCATTAATCCGATTTGCTGTTTCTTTCAATCCTTCAGTATCCAGTAATCTGGATTGAATTTGAGCTAAATACATGTATTGAGTACAAGCAGAATGATAATCCTCCAATTTTATGTTTGCTTCAATTCCTATTTTAGAAAACCAAAGGCCTCTTTCATAATCAGACCTTGTAAAACAAAATTGACCTAAAGCATCACTAATCCCTGAAATAATTTCTAAATATTCATCCCGAACTTTCAGTTCACCCAATTTATTATAATGATTACTTCTGTCTTTTGCTATGCTAAATGCTAATAATAAATTGGGTATTTCATTCTCCATTCGCATAATGCCATAAGGGTGATGATCTTGGAGATCAGATTCAATATAATACCCATCAGTTAGTACTGCTTCTAACATCGTAATATTTATGGCTTCTTTTTCTAAATCAAGATTAGCCTTAGCTTCTTCTGATTTTATTTTCTCTCTTAAAAAAGGACGGATTGGATTTGAAATGACTAAACGTTCTATATTAAGCGAGTCTTTTATTTTTTCAATAAAAAAGAATTGCAATAATTCTGCGAGGTGTTTTAGGTATAATTCATCTTCATATTTGTACTCTATCCATTTTAATTGTAATCCGCCTGGATAATACATTAGAAAATGAAGTATCTCTTTTTGTTGTGGGTTTAATGTGTTATAGATTGTATCTAAACATGCTGATAGAGAAGTTTGTTTATTGTGCTTTTTCCTATTGGGATGTGCAATGTTTTCTTGATTATTTTTTAGCTGTTCAATTATTCGTTCTGATGATTTATAATATCGAATGAGGGTTGTTATTAACTTTAGAGAGAGAGGATGTCCATTGCAAAATTCTAAAATCCAACAAAGATCATCGTCCTGTATATCAAATTCATCATTTATAAATTCATATATTAAAACTATACTTTCTTCAGGTATTAAACCTTTTATTTTAAATATCTTACTTGGATAATCTAATAAAGACAAATCTATCTGACTGGTAATAATGATCTGTATGTTAGAGGTTTTTAATAATACTTCATTTAGAAAATCACAAATTTCATCATTATAATCAATTAAAAGTTTTTCTAAACTGTCAAATACAAAAGTCACCTGAATGTCTTCCAGTCCGTTCATCTGGGAGTCGGAAGAAGCATTTATATGGAAGTATTCCTGAATTGAATTATTGAATAAGGATGTAAAATCTAAAAATGTTTCGATTGATTCAATATCTATCCAAATTACAGGTTGGTTATATTGTACATTATCAAATGCTTGAAGAAGTAATTGAGTTTTTCCTATTCCACCTAATCCCTCAAGAATTATCAGTTTTTCTGTTTCCATAGCTCCAATTAGCTCATGCAACTCATTTAATCGTCCAATGTAAAGAGGGTGCGGTTTAGGTGGCTTAAAATACGATTTATTAGAATCTATTTTATTGGAAATTTTATTTCTTAATTCCTCAATTAATTCGTCTTTTTTCTTCTTTAAAATATCTATGGATATCAGACCATTATCTATTTTAGTATGTAAATCCCCTGATATCCTAATAATATTGTGATGATGATGATTTAATGATTCGCTATAAGGAATTATATGGGCATCTTCTAAAGGATATCCACTACCTGTAATGGGACATTTTCCTTGAATTTCTACTTTGAGATATTCTTTAATATATGATGGAATTGGAGGACGTTGTGCAGCCGATTTAGACCAAGGCTCTTTTAAATATGAATCGAAATCAATTAATTCGTTTTTTTCAAAATAGTTTTGACCATCAATTATGATAGAAGATAATTTTCGAGTGTCGCCTTTACATCCTTTAGGTGCATTCCTTACATAAGAGAATAACAACTCTTTTGTTATGCCTAAATATATTGCAGCCTCGGTATCGGATAGTAAATCAATTTTATTTTTCATCAATCGATCAAAACATATAGTTATGGTACAAAGATACGATTCTTATTCCATTTGAGGGCAGATGTTTACGTCAAATAAAGCCAACTTACGACACCTAACGCCACGTTCCCATATGTAAACTAT
>CAZTXR010000188.1:0-4085 GCA_964617605.1 uncultured Clostridia bacterium
GATGAACCCAAAGAAGATTAGCTATATATTCAGACAAGCATTTAAAAGTATGTGGAGAAACCGAATGATGGGGCTTGCTTCCATTGGTTCTGTTACTGCCGTCCTGGTAATACTTGGATTCATATTAATTATAGTTTTGAATGTAAATAATATGGCAATGGTTGCAAAAGAAACTTTTGACCAAATAGCTGTATATATTTTGGAAGGTGTGGAAGACGACCAAATTGAAAAGATGGGCAGGTCATTCAGGGAAATTGACGGCGTAATGGCAGTTGCATATCAAACCAAGGAATATGCCTTAGAAAGGGTTAAAGAGGATTGGGGAGATGATGCGGTTATTTTGCAAGGTATAAGAAAGAATCCTCTGCCTAACACTTATATTGTCCAACTATCTGATGTAAGCAAGGCTGATGAAGTGACTGCACAGCTTCAAACCTTTGAAGGTGTCGAAAAAGTAACCTATTACCATGATGCGGTTAACAGTATTATAAGAATTTCTGATTTCATAAAAAGATTAGGTATAGCAATAGTTTTAATTCTTTTATTAATCAGTATTTTCATAATTTCCAACACAATTAAAATTACGGTTTTAAACAGACAAAGAGAAATTGAATTAATGCAGTATATAGGGGCGACTAACGGATATGTTAGAGGACCCTTTATGATAGAAGGAATTATGCTGGGATTGTTAGGCTCCTTGGTGGCAATCTTAATTATTATGCTTGGCTACAATTATTCTATGAACTATCTTGCCGGAAGATATGTTGCCATTATATCGGGCATGTCCGGATACTTGGTTGGTATAGAAATGGTATTGAATGATCTTATCATAATATTTTTGACAATAGGAGTAGGTATTGGAATATTGGGAAGCTTAATTTCACTAAAAAAATTCTTGAGTATTTAAGGGGTGTCTTATGTTTAAAAAATCTTTTGTAATTATTCTGTTAGCTATGACCTTAATAAGTGCTTTTCCTGCAAAGGCTGGAGGAAGCATTGCCGATTTAAGGTACAAGCAGCAGCAAATAGAAAACGAGATCAAGGAAATCCGTCAAAAAGCGAATGCTCTTAAGGGGGAAAAGAAAAGCATTGAATCAGAAATTAAAATTCTTGACAGTGAGCTTAGAGCATTAACTTTGGAAACTGAAAAACAGGAAGTTCAAAAGCAGGAAATAAACATGCGAATAGCTGATTCAGAACAAAAAATCAACAATCTGACCAGTGAAATAGACCTTAATAACGAAATATTGGAAGAACGGCTAAGAGTAATGTATATGAACGGAACCGGCGGCTACTTAGAAATTATACTTAATGCTGAAAACCTTATTGATGCATTAACCAGGGTAGATATGATCCAATTGATCGTTAAAAGCGATGTGGAATTATTAAAAGAGATTAATGACCAAAAATTAGAAGTTGAACAATTAAAGGCAGAACAGGAAACCAAAAGACTTGAGCTGACAGCTGTAATAAATGAATTAAATTTGATGCAAAATGAAGTAATATCTGCTTCTCGTTCAAAAGAAAACTACATGGCCAGCTTGCAAAATAACATCGAAGAAATCATAAGGCAGGAAGCTGCCATGGAGGAGCAGTCCAAGCAAATTGAAAAAGATATATTGGCAGCCCAGCGTGCTGTTGAATATGCAGGGGGCGTTATGTCATGGCCTGTGCCCGGTCAATACAGAATCACATCAGAATTCGGGGGAAGAGTTCATCCCATAACAGGTGTGTGGTCAACACATGGAGGAACGGATATTGCAGCCCCTTACGGAACAGCTATTGTGGCGGCAAATGCAGGTGTGGTAATTTATGCGGGATATCATTATTCCTATGGTAATTACATAATTATTGACCATGGTGGCGGAATTGCGACTTTGTACGGACACTGTTCCAAATTATTGGCCAGCAATGGACAAGCAGTTGACAAGGGAGAAAAAATTGCCTTGATTGGTTCTACAGGAGAGTCAACAGGAAACCATCTCCACTTTGAAGTGAGAGTTAACGGTGTAAGAGTACAACCAATGGATTATTTAAAATAACGAGTTTTGGGGACGGTTCTTTTTGTTCTTGAAATGACAAGGGGACGGGGTTGCTGTCATAAGCTTATGACAGCAACCCCGTCCCCTTGTCATGCCCTTTTAAATCAGCGCGCGTTTTTTGGGTTCTTCCATTAATTCATCTAATTTTTCTGCATTCATTGTTTCGTTTTTCAGCAAATACTGTGCAATCATATCCACTAGGGTCTCATTTTCTCTTATAATAAGCAAAGCTCTGTCATATGCGTCTTGTGTCATTTCCTGAGCTTCCCCGTTGATGCTGTCTAAATAATATTTTAGAAATCTTTCATCAATACAGGTATTTTGCGTATTTTTGCCCATACCATAGCTGCAGATTATCTCATATATAATATTTGTAGACTCCTTGATATCATTTGAAGCACCTGTTGATATTTCACCTATAAATATTTCTTCAGCTGCTCTTCCCGCAAGGAGAACAGTCACTTTATTGCATAGTTCATTTTTTGTGTATAAAAACTTATCCTCTGTGGGAAATTTTAAAACATAGCCCAAAGCCTTGTCTCTTGGAATTATTGAAATTTTTTGAACCTTATCAATATTAAGTATTTTTGCTGCAACCGCATGACCTGCCTCGTGGTAGGCAACAATTCTTTTTTCTTTGTCTGAAACAGTGGAATGCTTAATTTCCAATCCGGCCGCAATTTTTTCAATTGCAAATTCGAAATTATCATTGTTGATTTTTTTGGCTTTATCCTTAATTGCTTTTAAAGCTGCCTCGTTTGCAATGTTGGCAAGTTGAGCGCCTGAAAAACCATGAGTTTTAACAGCAATATCCTTAAGCTGCACCTTTTTATCGAGGGGCTTATTTTTTGTATGGACTTCCAATATTTTAAGCCTTGAATGATAATTGGGGTTGCCTACATATATTTTTCTGTCGAACCTTCCCGGTCTAAGCAAGGCCTCATCCAATAGGTCCATCCTGTTGGTTGCTGCAATAACTATTACATTGCTTGTGTTGTTAAATCCGTCAAGCTCTATTAAGAGCTGATTCAATGTTTGATCCTTTTCATTGTTGCTTTCAGAATTTCTTTTAGCACCAAGTGCATCTATTTCATCTATGAAAATGATGCTTGGAGCATCCTTGCGGGCTCTTTCAAAAATGGTTCTGACCCTTTTGGCACCCACACCTACATATTTTTCTACAAATTCCGAGCCGCTTGAATAAATAAAGGTGGCTTTTGCCTCACCTGCAATTGCTTTTGCAATCAGGGTCTTGCCTGTTCCGGGAGGGCCATATAGCATTATGCCTCTTGGCACCTTAGCGTCCATTGAACGGTATTTGTCCTCGTTGTTTAAAAAGTCAATTATATCCATCAAATCATCCTTAATTTCCTCAAGCCCTGCCACGTCGTCAAAGCCTATTTGAATTTTAGGTTCCTCTGTTTTTTTCTTTTCAAAATAAGAAACAGATGATACTGTTTCGTTGGATTCTTCTAAATCATCATTTTTGCCTTGTTTTTTTTTCATATAATTTAAGATTGATTTAGATATAAATAGTGTGTATAATATTAAAGGTGTTATATATAATAATGATAATTTTATATTTTGAGGCATTGCTGCAAATAAGAAAATATATACAATTAAGAAAATTATTAGTGGGAAATATTTAATTTTCATTTTACCTCCTTTGTAAATGTCCTTTTAAATAAAGAATTACTGATGTATTTATCTTTACCATAACAAAAAAAGTTATAACATAATTAAAAAAATAATTGTTGACATTAATTGTTAAGTTGTATATACTGTTAAAGTGTTAAAGAAGAAGTAACCGCTTCTCACCTTGCGGCGTTTTATAAAAACTGTTAGTAGGGTTAAAAAATAAATGCAATAATTTGTATTGTTTAAGATAGCGGGTATTTGGCTGTCTTATATTATTTTAGAGATAAAGTGGACTTAAGAGGTATAGGGACACACCTCGGGAGGAATGTCCCTAATTATAAAAATTTTTGGGAGGGATGAATTATAAAAGAACTTCAAATCAACGAGCAAATTCGTGAAAAAGAA
>CAZTXR010000189.1:0-4083 GCA_964617605.1 uncultured Clostridia bacterium
GGAATCTGATTCTTTTGATATTTTTGAAAGATAAATTCTGCCAATAGGCTCCTTATTTTTAAGAATAATCGTATATTGCTCATTTGACTTATCCTGCTCCCTTAAAATAAATTCTCTTACAACTTCCTCGTAAGTACGCTTTAAGTTTATTGTGAGAAATTCCTTTATATAATCCTGCTGCTCCCATTTAGTGAATATTTCACAATCATCAAAAGTGCTTTTTCTTATTATAATATTTTCAGATACCATTTCTTCCTCCGGCTATTTGAACTTGTACTTATTATACCTTGCTAAAATGGATTTTTCAAGAGCTTGGCTGTTTTCTTCAACTATTCCTTTAAGACCCATAACAATAAGTAAAAAATACAAATAATTTCGTCTTGTATGAATTATAATTATAAAGCAAAGGATAAAAAAGGCATTTGTCATAGTTATATATCTTGAAACTGTCTTTAGGTCCAAAAAAGCCTCTAAAATAGTTTTGCAAATATTTCCTCCGTCTAAGGGCACAAGAGGAATAAGATTCATATATGCCAGGAAGAGGTTCATATTTGCAAAATTTACGTATTGACTGTTTTTAAATCCCAAGTAAAGACATAAATTACATGCAGGTCCTGAAAAAAATAATAATATTCTTTTAATATGTGATACTCTATTCAAATCAGCATCGAAATTAAAGCCCAACAAGGTAATTTTAAACTTTGAAAACCCTATTTTCAATAGTATTGCTGAATACAAATGAGCAAGTTCATGTGCGGCAAGGGCTGCAACAAGACTCATTTATTTAATCAGATCGAATAATGTTGAAGGATTTAAAGAAGCCCCATCTTCCCAAACTTCTATATGGAGAATCATATTTTCTTCGTTAAGAGAACCTATAATATCTCCTTGGGAGATTTTGTCTCCTTCTTTAACAAAAGATTCGACAATTTTACCGTAAATAAATGTTTTATCGTTATTTTGAACTACAATATAGCCTGATAGTTTTTCATTATTTCCTAATGAAACTACTTTTCCATCTGTTATGGATTTAACTGATTGTGTATCAGATTTAATATCTATACCATGATTGTAATATGATACATCATCAGTTTTATTCAGTCCGTACTTGCGGTATAGTGCTCCTATAACAGGTGTAGCCGATTCCTTTTTTCCTACAAAAGGCAATTTGTTTATTGCAGTAGCAAACACATGCTTAATTGTATCTCTGACTTGTAAAATTTCAATGCTGGCAGTCATTTTCTCATCTGCAGCATTTATAACTTTATCTGACAAGTCAGAGTTAATATTTTTTGTTACAATAACTGCTGCCACTAAAACTATACTGAATACAATCTGTAAAGCTAATTTTTTGTTAAATTGATCCTTTCTTTTAATGTTGATTCTTTTTTTAGTTAATTTATTCATTTCACCACCCCTTCCCTACATTTTATTAATGTGTTACAAGCTTTATTACAAAATAAAAAACTTTTGTCCATAAAAGGAAGGGGGACAAAAGTTTTATCATCCCTCAGGTCCGGGATCTTATTTTAAATTATTAATTATATTGCTAATTTCCGTTTTCATAAAATCCTCTTGGAAAAACATTTCATACTGTATTTTTGAATATTTCGGATTTTCTTCGATTAAGGCCTTTACGGTTGTTTCGGTCAATTTTTCAAGATCCTTATCCCTTAGCATAGTTCCTTTTTTTGCAGCTTTTTTATTGTACATATTTATTAGAACAATAAAATTTTTCGCCTTTGAAGAAATTGTTTTATCTGAATTTATTTCCTTAACACAAGAAAAGTCATTATTATTAATAGTAATTGCATTTTGCACTTTTAAGAAATCTATATAGGTTGATGTAAGCCTGTCAGCATCTATTATTACATAATCATAATCAACCGCACTGTCAATCAATCCAATAAATTTATCCTTGTTAATATCATTTATTTTACCGGCTAATCTGGGGCAGGGCAAAAGGGACAAGTTTTCAATGATCTCAATAACACCTTGTTCCAAGTCACATGTCTTATTAAAAACATCAACTATGTCATATATAATATTTTCATTAACCCTAAGATACTCTGACATTTTTATTTTGCCCTGTGATAAATCCATCATAAGAACCCTTTTGTCCATTTTTGCAAGTTCAATTCCGATTTTTATGCTTATTATAGTTTTGCCTATATTATTTTTTTGTGAGCCTGTTAATATTACATTCATATTATATCTCTCCGTTTAGTTTTAAATATTCTCCTATAACTTCCCTGACTATGGGTATGGGGTAACGTCCCGAACCTCCCTCAAAAAGAACACATGCAACTGCTATTTGAGGATCATCGTAAGGAGCAAAGGCAACATACCATGCGAAATCATCATATTCTTCTCCTGTTTCCGGGTTTCTGCCTGTATTCTGAGCAGTACCGGTCTTGCTGCCAACTTCCACGGGAAATTTAGAATAGGGTTTAGCCGCGTCATCATAAGAAACAAGTTTCATACCATATTTTACAACATCTAAATAGCTGTCATTTGTTAATTCTATTTTTTCTGATTCTCTTAAGGGTATATAATCCGTTTTCTTGCCGTCATAAGTTTGAATTTCTTTAACTACGCTCACATTTCTTCTATAGCCTCCATTAGCTATTGAAGCTGTGTAATTAGCCATCTGAAGTGTTGTATAGGCATTGTTCCCCTGACCTATGCTTATATTTAAATTGTCTCCTATAGTCCAAGTGGCTTGATTTATATATGTATATTTTATTATATCAACCAAGGGTATATTATTGTCATTTGTTTTTTCCGGATTTAAGTTTAAGGTCTTAAGGCTTTCATAAACTTCACCTCTCGTCATTGGTTCTTCCCTGTCTATCCAACTTACTATCTCCTCAACTATTTCATTTTTCATAGATGAATCAACTTTAAATCCATCATTAAGGTATCTTTCAACGTTTGCTTCAAGAAATATCCTTAAATAAACACGCATGCTTGATTTTTTCCCTTCAATGCTCGGGACCCCGCCGGATGCTTCCTGGGGTATATCTATTTCAATTCCTGTTTTTGAATTTAATCCGAATTTAGTTGCCATATCAATTATGTCTTCTGCATCTACCTTTACGGTGTGTTTTTGATGAGTAGCTAAGTTTTCGCCAAGGACCGTTACATAGAAATAAAAGTTACAGGAATTCATTATTGCTTCATACATTGTCTGAGAGCCGTGTTTTCCCCCGAACATATTGTGAATCCAACAACTGACGTTTCTGTCTCCAACCTTCATGGTACCGGCACAATATACTGTTGTGTTTGGGTTTACTCCTTTTTCCAAGGCTGCCAATGATGTAATCATTTTAAACGTAGAGCCGGGCTGTATTGCTGTAAGCATTGCTATATTATAAAGAGGTCTTGGTGCAATAGGGTTTTTTGATTCATTTAAAAGGCTGTTCCAATCCTCTGTAGTAATTCCCGTTGCAAACAAATTTAAATCATAAGAAGGATAATTGGCAAATGCCAAAACTTCCCCTGTTTTCACATCAAGGGCAACCAAAGCACCGGAGCGGGCATTTTCATATTTATCCTTGAAGGCAAAGTCTCCCCACTCACTTTCAAAAACACCGCCTTCACGAATTTTTTCAAGACCTTTCTCCAAAGATTCTTCTGCTTTTTTCTGAAGCTGAAGGTCCATAGTCAAATACAAGTCATCGCCGGGACCGGGGGCTTCATTTGAAACTGAGCGAATCATTCTTCCCATATTGTTTACTTCAACAGTTTTCTTTCCCTTATCACCCCTCAGGTAATCTTCAAACTTCTCTTCAAGCCCGGTTTTTCCTATTATGTCATCAGTGGAATATCCTTTTTCTGCAACATATTCCTGCACTTCATAGTCCTGAGCAATTTTACCTAAGTAGCCTAACAAATGCGATGCGGTTTCATGCTGCGGATAATATCTGATGGGTTCTATTTCAATATTTATTCCGCTTAATTCATGAGACCTTTCGGATATCATGGCAACTGTTTTTTCAGAAATACTGTAGCATATATCAACAGGATGGTATGAAAGAAAGCTTATTCTGTTATACCTTTCTCTTAATACCATCATATTTC
>CAZTXR010000190.1:0-4075 GCA_964617605.1 uncultured Clostridia bacterium
AAATCCAGTGGCTGCTTGACAGGGGCTACAAAATAAAGCAAATAATGGAATTCACCGGCAACCATCACCTGCTGCCCGCAAGAGCAAGGACAGCCCTTCAGAGAACAACATCTTCAATGGCTGATTATGAAAAAAGAAAGTCCACAATGCTTCCTTTTGAATATGCAAATGACGGCTGTCTTAATATTGACGGATTCAATATAATCATTACCTTGGAAGTTGCACTGTCAGGGAGTCCTGTATTATTTGGAAAAGACGGCGTGTTCAGAGATTTGGCAGGCCTTCGCGGTACATACAGAATTATTGATAAGACGGATACTGCTTTAGACCTCATAGGTAAGACACTGCAGGAATTATCTGTACCAATGGTTAAATTTTATTTAGATTCTCCGGTATCAAATTCAGGCAGACTGAAAACAAAGATATTGGAAAACTCGGAACAATGGGGGATGCCGGTTGAAGTCGAACTGATTCCCAATGTGGATACAGTATTAGCCGTCAAGGAACGAGTTGTAACCGGTGACTCAATTATTCTTGATGAATGTAAAAGCTGGTTCAACCTATCGAGGAAGATTATCGAGGACAAGATACAGGATGCATGGGTGGTTGACTTAGGTTAGACCTGAATAGTATTGATTACAATTGGGGAGAAGTTCATATGTATTCAAATACAAGAACTATGATCGTGAAAAACAGTTTTATGTCCCTTAAGCTATCAGCTGCACCGGATAATGAACCAGAGGATATAGATGTAAGCGATACGATAACATTTTGTAGGGGAGATAAAATAAGGGAGTGAAAACTTGTATTTATTATTTATTCCATTATTGATTTTATTTATATTAGTGGAAACGGCGAAAAGAAGTTAAAAGAAGTAGTATGGTAACTATAAATTTATTTGATAGGGGGAGTCAATATTGAAAAGTTCGTTATTAGCACATTTGTATTCAAGAATAAAAGGTTCTCCGGAAGATGTAGCAACTTTGAGTCTTTGTTATATTCTTGATAATTCAGAATCAGCCAGGAGAGGTTTTAATAATTACTTGTCACAAATTACTGGTATTGACAGTTTTCCTGAACTTAATTTTAGGACACAGGTTGTAGGAAGCAACAATGAAAGACCTGATATATCAGGTTATGATTCCAAGAATAATGAATTAGTTTTATGCGAATCAAAATTTTGGGCAGGGCTTACAGAAAATCAGCCCTTAGGTTATATTAAAAGACTTAAAGGAAATGGAGTTACAGGAGAAAAAGCACTTGTATTTATATGCCCTAATGAACGGAAAATAAGTTTATGGGGAGAATTATTAAGACTTTGCGATATAGGTTATCCGAAATTTGATGATAATTCAAAGAGATATAGTACAATGGTAGACGGCACACATATGGCAATCGTATCATGGAGATCGATCACAGATTTGCTTATGCAAATATTATCTTCTGAACACTTCATATTAGTTGGTGACTTGCAGCAACTGCAAGGATTATGCGATGAGATGGACGAGCAGGCTTTTTTACCTTTTACACCTGAAGATTTTGGTGTGAATAATGCAAAAAGAATAGTAAGTTATTATAAGATTGTTGATAAAGTCGCAGATATATTAAAGCATAAGATTGGTGCCTCTTCAAAAGGCTTAAAGGCTGCTGCACAATATGCAGGATATACAAAATATTTGAAAATTAAAAATTATGGTATTGTGGTTGAGTTTAATTGCAGTTATTGGATGGATTTAGCAGAAACTCCTTTTTGGGTTTCAATAAAAGAGATTAAGAATAATGAATGGGTTTATGCCAAAAAAGTCCATGAAAAATTGGGATACTTAGAAAACACGACACAAAAAAGAATGTTTTTTAGTGAAAGATACGAGAGATTAGTATTTCTATTATATGCACCTCCATACAAATGCGAAGATGATGTAGTAAAAGGTTTATATGAAGAGATAAAATATATATTTAAACTATTAGATGAAACAGGCCAGGAATTATGAATGAAGAATTATACTAGAGCATTGAAAAAATTAATCATAATATTAAACTGATATAATAGGAGGGGAACAATTATGCAGATGACTATTAGAAAGATGGTTAAAAGCCTTAATGAAAATGAAGAAAACGGTGGATTCTGGCTCCCAAATATTCAAAGGCCATTTGTATGGAAAGAAGAGCAAATTGAAGTATTATTTGATTCAGTTATGAGGGATTATCCAATTAGTACACTTCTTGCTTGGAGAACAAAAAGTGATATGAAATATCGCAGATTTATACAACTATACAAAAAGGGAATAGACTTGCATAACTTTTATGTTGGTACGAATAATAAAGCAAAATACTTAGTTTTAGATGGACAACAAAGACTGCAAAGCTTTTATATTGGATTAACCGGTTCCTATGAAAAAAGAGTATTATGTTTCAATATATTAAGTGGTGAATCGTCTGCACCTGAAGAAACTAAGTATAAATTTAAATTTTTACATGACGAAAAAATTAAAGCCCCATGGTTTAAAGTTCAAGATTTAGTAATGAATGATTCATCAAACAAGGAAATTAGGAGTAATTGTGCAAAAAAGTTTGAAGATGATCCAACAGATGAAGAAATAGGTCAAATTGAGGATAATATTGACAAAATTAGAAATAATTTTGTTCAACAAGAGAATATTAATATGCAGGTAATAGATTCTGTCGACAACCCAAAACGATACACAGAAGATGATGTAGTTGAGATATTTATTAGATGCAACTCAGGCGGTACAGTATTGGGAAAGTCCGACTTGCTGTTTTCATTGCTTACTGTAAGCTGGGAAGATGCTGATGAAAACATATCGGAATTATTAAATAAATTAAATGCTCAGGGATTTAAGTTTGATAGAGATTTCATATTAAAAACTTGTCTTTCATTATTAAAAAAAGGTGCGGCTTATAATGTTAAAAAGTTCAGAGAAAAAGATACAAAAGAAGAAATTCAAAATAATTGGGACAGTATAAGCGATGCAATATGTGCAGTAAAGGATCTTTTATGTAATAGAACATATATAAGATCAGACAAAGCGTTGCCCTCTTATTTAATGTTAATTCCATTAATATATTTTAGATATCATTATAAAGACAAATTTAATAATGCAATCGGAATGGAGACATATATACTAAGAGCATTACTAAGCGGAATATTTGGCGGAAGCCCGGATAATATGATAGATAATTTGACAAAACAAATTGATGAGGATAAGAATTTTGTATTAAATAACATATTTGGAGAGATACGCAAAAGTGGAAGAAATCTTGAAATATCGGAAGAATCGATACTTCAAGAGCATTATTCTTCTAAAAACACACATTTGTTATTCAATATATGGTATAAGGATTTTAATTATACACCTGCATTCCAGAACAATTTTCCACAAATTGACCATATTTACCCGCAATCACTTTTGAAAACTGTAAAGGAAATCAACCCTAATACAGGCAGAAAAGATGTATTAAAGTATAAGTGGTTTGATCGTGACCAAATTGGAAACCTAATGCTGCTTACTCAAGAAGAAAATGGTCCAAGCGGTAAAAGTGATAAACCTCCATATGAATGGTTTTCAGACAAGAGTCAAGATTATTTAGATAAACACCTTATACCAAACGATAAAAAACTGTGGAAGCTTGAGAATTATGAAAAATTTATAGAAGAAAGAAAAAATCTAATACTAGACAGATTTAAAGGTATTTTGATTAAGTAAAAAATGAAATTTAACAACATGTATAATAGCTTAATTGGTCAAACTGATATTCAGGCAAGTAAAAGTATTATTATGTACCTGAATGTATTAGGCGGTACCATATTATTAGACTACTACTCAAAGGATGAACTTATAACAATTATTGAAGATTACACAAGTTCAATGATGAAAGTTAAGCTGCCTTTAGAAAGTGAAACAGTTGTAATGACAGACGCGAATGCGTAATTTTAAAACTATTCATTTTACTGCTATTTATGTTATAATATGTTGTATTAATATAATTATTGTTGAAAAAAATGTGAATGTCAACCAAAAAGTTTACCACCTGACAGTGAATTAGTTTACCACTT
>CAZTXR010000191.1:0-4059 GCA_964617605.1 uncultured Clostridia bacterium
TAGTATTATTAATGTTTTTAGCATATAGGGGATATTCAATCCTTTGGGTTGCTCCTGTATGTGCTTTAGTTGTCGGATTAACTGGTGGTCTTGATTTACTTGCAATGTACAAAGATACTTATATGACTGGTCTTTCCGGTTATGTAAAGTCCTGGTTCCCTGTATTTATGCTTGGTGCAATTTTTGGACACTTAATGGATTATACCGGATCGGCAAAATCAATAGCTATTTGGCTTACTAAGACCTTAGGTCCCAAAAGAGCAATAATGGGTGTTGTTGTCGGCTGCGGAGTTTTGACTTATGGCGGAATAAGCTTGTTCGTTGTTGTATTTGCTATGTATCCTTTAGGACTTGAATTATTTAGAGAAGCTAACATTACAAGAAAATTGCTTCCCGGTGCGATAGCTCTTGGTTCATTTACATTTACCATGACTGCTATACCCGGAACACCGCAAATTCAAAACATAATCCCAACGACATATTATGGAACTGATGCTACGGCAGCTCCTATAATGGGTATTGTTGCAGCAGTTTTAATGTTTGGATTAGGTATTGCATGGTTGCAGTACAGAGAAAAGAAATTTACAGCGGCAGGAGATGTATTTACAGAACCTAAAGGTAAAGAAGCGGTAGAAGTAGACTATTCAAACTTGCCCAACCCATTTTTATCATTTTTACCATTAGTTACAGTTATCGTAACAATGAACCTCTTAAAGTGGGACATAATCCTTGCGTTATTGGCAGGTATCGTATTATCAATGATCATAAACTTTAGTAAATATAAAGGATTTACAAAATCAATCAGCAACGGTGCTGTAGGTTCTATCACAGCAATACTTAACACTGCAGCAGCTGTTGGTTTTGGTACGGTTGTAAAAGCAGTACCCGGCTTTGCAGTTTTAACGGAGGTATTGTTAAATGTACCCGGAACTCCTCTTATATCAGAAGCCATAGCGGTTAACTTGCTTGCAGGAGCTACAGGTTCAGCTTCAGGAGGTATGAGTATCGCTCTTGAAGCATTAGGCGAAAAATATATGGCGATTGCTACACAAACAGGCATAAACCCTGCAGCATTCCATAGAGTTGCATCCTTGGCATCAGGCGGACTTGATACGCTTCCTCACAATGGTGCGGTTTTAACATTGTTGGCGGTAACAGGAATGACTCATAAGGATTCATATATAGATATTATGATGACTTCATTGATACTTCCTATAGTATCATCTATACCTGCTATATTGTTAGGAAGTTTAGGTATTTACTAAAATATAAAAATTTAATATAATAAAGATGTAGCTTGGCTACATCTTTATTGTTAGTTACATTTTGTTATCTTTTAATCAAAAGGAGGAAAAAATGAAATTAGAAGACATTAAAAAAATCGGCGTTGCCGGCGGCGGAACCATGGGCTCAGGAATAGCCCAAATATTTGCTCAGCATGGTTATGAAGTTGTTGTTACAGACATTGCAGAGAAGTTTTTGGAAAATACAAAAAGAATTATTTTGTTAAACCAAAAAACCTTAATTAAAGAGGGATTGCTTACTGAAGAGCAGGCAGAAGAATCACTGAAGCTTATTTCTTTCTCTACGGACAAAAGCGTTTTTGCCGATGCAGATTTAATTGTTGAAGCAATTATTGAAAAGATGGAAATTAAACAAAATTATTGGAAAGAAGTTGAAGGAATAGCTCCTGAAACATGCATATTTGCAACCAATACATCAGGACTGAGCATTAACGGAATATGCTCTAAATTAAACAATAAGAAAAGATTTATAGGAATGCACTGGTGGAATCCTCCTCATATTATTCCTTTAATCGAGCTTATTAAGAATGAAGAAACTTCTGAAGAAACTGTACAGGTTTTAAAGGATTTAGTTGATAAAATAGGAAAAGAATCAGTTGTAGTTCTAAAAGACGTAAACGGGTTTATAGGAAACAGAATTCAATTTGCTGTTTACAGAGAAGCCTTAAAGATTATTGAAGATGGAGTTGCAACCATAGAGGATGTTGATAAAGCTATGAAATTCGGTCCCGGCTTCAGATATCCTGCAATAGGTCCCTTTGAAACATCAGACTTGGGAGGACTTGATACCTTCTACTATATTTCATCTTACCTATTTAATGATTTAAGTGATGTAAAAGCACCTACAAAATTACAGCAAGAAAAAATGGATAATGGAGACCTTGGTGTAAAGACAGGAAAAGGATGGTATGATTACTCTGACGGCAAGGGCGAGGAAGCCATGGCAAGAAGAGATGAAAACTTCTTCAGAATGTATAAAGCATATATAAACAGTAAATATAAAAAATAATTAAAAGCCAGATAATAAGGATTTCATGATAAATAAATATAAAAGCCTGCCGCTCCTTAAAAAACGGCAGGCTTTCTCTTAGATGTGACCTCATAGCTCTTACACATTAAATCTGAACAATACTATATCTCCGTCTTCCATTACATATTCTTTCCCTTCAAGCCGCATTAATCCTTTTTCCTTTGCAGCATTCATTGTTCCTAAGAATGCCACATCATCATATTTTGTAACCTCAGCTCTGATGAAGCCCCTTTCAATATCCGAGTGGATTTTACCCGCAGCCTGGGGAGCTTTTGTGCCTTTTACAATTGTCCATGCTTTTGATTCCATGGGACCTGTTGTAAAAAAGCTTATAAGTCCCAAAAGGTGGTAGCTTATTCGAATAAGTTTATCAAGACCTGATTCTTCAAGACCCATTTCTTGCAAAAATTCCTTTTTCTCAAAGTCTTCTAAAACTGAGATTTCTTCTTCAATTTTACCGCAAACCACAATTACTTCCGACTTGTCTTGAGTTGCATGTTCCTTTACAATATTCACATATTTGTTTTGTGATGGGTCTGCAAGATAGTCCTCATCAACATTGGCAACGTATAAAACTGGTTTTGCCGTTATCAAATTAAAGGTTTTTAAGAGCTTTAACTCTTCGTCTGTGTATTCTAAGTAGCGTGCCTGCTTTTCGTTTTCTAATCCCTGTACGATTTTTTGAACTAATTCTAATTCTGCCTGCAAAGATTTATCGTTTTTAACCATTTTAGAAAGCTTATCAAGTCTTTTTGTCATTACTTCCAAGTCTGCTAATACTAATTCCAATTCTATTATTTCAATATCCCTTTTCGGATCTACCGTTGATTCAACATGTATTACATTTTCGTCATCGAAACATCTAACCACGTGAACTACAGCTTCAACCTCTCTTATATGCGAAAGGAACTTATTTCCTAATCCTTCACCCTTGCTGGCACCTTTAACTAAGCCTGCAATATCAAAGAATTCTATGACTGCAGGAACAGTTTTGCCTGAATTGCTCATTGTTGTTAAGAAATCTAATCTTTTATCTGGAACTTCAACCACTCCGATATTTGGCTCAATAGTGCAGAATGGGTAATTTGCTGAATCGGCGCCGGCTGAAGTAATTGCATTAAATAAGGTGCTTTTGCCTACATTAGGAAGACCTACTATACCTAATTTCATAAAACCTATGACCATCCTTTCTTTCTTCTAAAAGTTAACTATGGTAATTCTACTTATTATATAATATTAAATTTTAAACTTCAATAAAATTATTCAATTCGCACTATCTTTAGCTAAAAATACAGACAAATTTAACTTTTAAAAGCATATATTAAGATTCATTGAATATTAATAAAATATATAAGACAAATTATAGGGGGAAGAAACAAATATGAATGATAAACAGATGCAGTCCAATTATATAAAAATAGTCGGGAAAATAAACAGCAATTTGGAATTCAGCCATGAAGTTTTTGGAGAAAAATTTTACGAATTCTTTATAGAAGTACCAAGATTAAGCGATACAAGAGATATACTGCCTGTTATTATATCTGAAAGGATAATTAACGATATAAATATGGACATCGGTAATTTCATAGTAATTGAGGGGCAGTTCAGATCTTATAACAGATATGAAGATACTAACAATAAGCTTTTGCTTAGAGTATTTGTCAGAGATATATATGTGCCGGATGAAGATGAGCTTGAAGAAATTAAAAGGCACCCCAATGAGGT
>CAZTXR010000192.1:0-4035 GCA_964617605.1 uncultured Clostridia bacterium
TTTCTTCCTTGTATTTTAACCCAATAGATAAATTTAATTCCATTTTCTCCTCCAAGATCAAATCTTACTGTATTATACAATAAAACCGGAAAAAATAAAAGAGGTTTTGAAATCAAAACCTCAATCCTTTCCTTGTTATCACTATTGTCTCTTTAAAGCTTCTACCGGTGGCAAGCTTGATGCATTTATGGCAGGATATACACCGAACAAGAGTCCCGATGTCAATGCCACAAATACTGCAATCCTAACCGAATCAAGACTTACTACAGCAGAAAGGCCATATTTGGATACAATACTTACTGCCCAGGCCCCTAAAAGAATCCCCGTCACACAACCTATTATACTTACATAGACAGCTTCCAGCAAAAACTGTATGAGCAAATCTTCCTTTTTAGCTCCTAAGGCTCTTCTTACACCTATTTCACTGGTTCTTTCGGTTACGGCAACAAGCATTATATTCATAATTCCTATTCCGCCTACCAAGAGAGAAACAGCTGCAATACCGCCAAGGAGGACAGTCATTATTCTGTTAGCTTGATCTGCTTCTTGCACCAAATTATTTAAACTTGTAATGGTAAGCGGTTCTTCACCCTTTTCAAATACATTTTCCTTTTCGCCCGGCACACTTGGTTCTTCGGGCATTGGTTCTTCAGGCATGGGCTCCGTAGTCATACCGTCATCGCCAGGTGTTTGCTCACCATTACCGTTATTAGGTTTTATATTACTGCTTATACCGATTTTCCTGTTGTATATTCTGCCAAGCTGAACCATTGCTAATTCCGCATCCTCTGCAGAATTTGATTTTGCCCATATTTCCAATATATCTTTTGTTTTTGCTATCTTCATTGCTGATGTATAGGGTATAATGATTTTATCATCTATGCCATCGCCTTTTCCTTCGCCTTTTTCACTTAAGACCCCTACAATCCTGTAACTGATACCGTCAATTTTCATTGTTTGTCCCACGGGGCTTCTGCCATTTAAAAGTGAATTGCCAACATTATAGCCTAAGACTACAACAGGAGACCTTTGCTTTACATGCAATGATGAAAAGAAATTTCCGGAAGCAACGGGATGATCCTTTATTTGGGGGTAATTTTCATTTACTCCCACAATATTCATTTTACTTTCATCCCTACGCCACCTGATAGGTGTATCTTCAGTATAAATTACCGGAGTTGCGTATTCAATACCTGTTACCCTGTCTGCTAAATCTTCCGCTTCTTCTGCATTGAATATTACTGTTTCTGAGTTTGACTTTATGACAATAACATTTTCGCCAAGACTTTCAAACTGAGCAACTATAGATCTTCTTGCGCCTTCTCCTATGCCCATCAAGCTTACAACTGCCGCCACGCCTATGGAAATACCCAATACTGTTAAAAATGTTCTAAGTAAATTTGATGTTATACCGTCTAATGCCATCATGGCAGAAAATTTCGCCCTTACAAAAAGGTTCGAAACTTTAACTTTATTTTGCATTCTCATCACCCCTTATCAGTTTGTAGTGGGCAGGAATGAATCATTCTCCGGAACTGACTGACTTGGCATTAAATCTTTTGTAGAACCTGTTACAACAAGCTGACCTTCCTCTAAACCGCTTAAAACTTCAACATACATATCATTCATGAGTCCTGCTTCTATCTCAACTATTTCCACTTGATTTTCTCCGACAAGTATTTCAACTTTTTGTTTGCCGTTTTCTTCAAATACAGCTTCAATAGGCACTAATAAGGTATCCAATGATTCTCCCGAATCTACAAAGCAATTTGTATTCATACCCGGTCTTAGCCCTTCCCTGCCTTCAACTCTTATTTGAACATTGTAAACTGTCTTTCCATCCCTATAGTCTGTATAAGAGTCCAATCTGATAACTTTTCCGTCGAATACTTCCCCCGGAAGAGCATCTACAGTTACTGTAACAGGTGCATCCTGTGATATATACAATACATCCAAATCAGATACCGTAGTATAAACATACATTTCTTCCGTGTTATACATATCCATGAGCTGCAAGGACCATTGATCGCTGCTGTCGCTGGCTTGAATTTGATCTCCTACCCTGTAATTCAAATAAGATACCATCCCATCCGAAGGAGCAGTAACCATCATCTTTGTGGTAAGCTCGGAAACCTTGTCTATTTTTCTGTAAACTTTTTCTATATCTTCATTATAAGATTTAATTTTATCATATTCTAACATTATTGATTCAACATCCTGCTGTATAGATTCCGTAACATCGCTTCCTGCAATTCGCACTAAAATTTGTCCTGCTTCAACAAATTCATTTTCACTTACAGGAACACTGGTTGCAATAATTGTAGCTTTACTGCTTTCCGAATAAAGAGTTGTATATACCTTCTCCTCATTTACATAAGAATCTACAATACCCGTATAAGATAACCCGGTTACAGGCATACCGTTGCTTTCGGTAAAAATTGAAACTATCATACCTTTTGAAACAAGTCCCGGATTATCAGCCTCTATAACACCATTGTGCACATAGGTCATGGCATCCCCTGCAGGAACCGGATTAGAGTTAAGTTTCTTAATAGTTCCGGTGTAAAAACCGTCAAATGCAGTTTGTGAGCCTCCGCCTTCCAAGGCCTTTCTGTACTGAAGCAATACTTTCTGACCAACTTTCAAATTAGAGTATTCATATGTATTTGCCTTAAATGATATTTTTACCATGCTGTCATCTACAATTGTAGCTATATGCGGGTCATCTACTTTTTCGCCTTCTTCAACAGAAAAATCTATAAGCCTTCCCCTTATGGGTGAACTTATCACTATACCGTTATATGCATTTACATCATAAACTGATTTTATATCCTGATTTATTTTATCTCCTAAAGCTTTCGTTTTTTTAGTTATTGATTCGTTGATTGTTTGTATTTCTTCCTGCTTTCTTTGAATGCTGTCAGTTAATTCAGTCAGTATATCTCCCAAGTTGGATGCAGATAAACGAACTAAATTATCTCCCTTTTTTATCATTTGGTTTGCTTCTACAAATAATTCTTCAACCGTATATGTAACCGATACACTCATTCCGTTGGAATCAGTTACACCTTCAGGTTTCGGTGCTGTAATGGAGCCTCCCCAGTTGCCGTTTAACTGACCTGACACATTAACGCCCTGCTTAATATCTCCTCTTTCAACAGCCTTTGTAGAGTACCTTGGGCCCGTTGAAATTTTTGAACTATCGGGAACCAATTGTTTTGCTGTTAGATATCCTCCAAAAAATACTAATCCCATTACTGCTGCTATAGATATAACTTTTTTATACATTTTTACCCTCCACTACATTATCAGATACTATTTGACCATCCACAAGCCTTATGATTCTTGAACCGTATTCTGCAATTTCTTCCTCATGAGTTACTTGAACAATGGTCATCGATTTTTTTTCATTTAATTCTATAAATAATTCCATTATCATTTCGCCTGCCTTTGAATCTAAGGCCCCAGTAGGCTCATCCGCCAGAATGATTGACGGATTTCCAACAATTGCCCTTGCAATGGCCACCCTCTGCTGCTGACCTCCTGACAATTGTGCAGGCAAATGCGTCATTCTGTCCTTTAATCCTACTTGTTCAAGTGCATTTTCGCAAAGCTCTTTTCTTTTCTTGCCGTTCATTCCCCTATATATTAAAGGAATTTCAACATTTCTTAATGCATTCATCCTTGGCAATAAATGAAAGCTTTGAAATACGAATCCTATAAATAAATTTCTTACTTCAGACATCCTTGAATCACTTAATTTATTAACCTGATTTCCTGCTAATTCATAGTTGCCGCCGGACGCATGGTCCAAGCACCCTATCACATTTAATAATGTTGATTTTCCGGAACCGGAAGGTCCCATTATGGAAACAAACTCTTTTTCTTTAATATTAAAAGTAATATCTTTTAATGCTTCCACCTGTATTTGACCTGATTTATATAGCTTGGAGATATTCTCCATTTTTATGATTTCCATCTTCCACCTCTCTTTTGCATATCAGTCCATACATTAGACGTAAACTCTTAAGAAAA
>CAZTXR010000193.1:0-3991 GCA_964617605.1 uncultured Clostridia bacterium
ATAAAAGACAAATTGAATCATTGATTAAATGCGGAGCCTTTGACTTTTTGAAAGTCAGGCGTTCACAGCTTATGGCAATTTATGAAAGGACAATTGATTCGGTTTTAAGTCAAAAGAAAAGGAATATTGAAGGTCAATTTTCACTTTTTGATTCTCTGCCGCAAGATAAGATGTCAATAGACGAAGAATTTCCTGACTTGCCTGAATACAATGAAAAGGCAATCTTGTCAATGGAAAAAGAAATGGTGGGAGTTTATTTAAGCGGTCATCCTTTATCAGAATATGAAAAGCTGTTGGAAGCTTATGCTAGCACAAATACCAACGAAATATCTGAAATAAAGGATAACCGGGAAGAAACAAACTTATACGACGGCAGCAGGGTTCTTTTGGGCGGAATAATCATTAAAAAACAGAATAAAATAACGAAAAACAACAATATGATGGCATTTATTACATTGGAAGATTTATACGGCACTGTGGAAGGAATAATTTTTCCTAAAATCTACGATAAATGCAAGGATATATTATTTGAAGACAATATAGTATTGGTTGAAGGCACCATAGATGCATCCGAAGAAGAAGCACCGAAGCTGATTATCAACAAGGTCAGCGAGCTTAAAAAAGAGAATAACGAAAAAAAGGACAAAAAACTGTACATAAAGGTAAAAGATTTAGAAAACTATAAAATTGTAAAAAAACAGTTATTTTATAATATTTGCCAACATAAGGGGGAAGATTCTGTTATAATTTATAATGAAAAAGACAAGACAAATATGGTTTTATCAAAGGATAAGCGGGTAAATACAAAAGATGAACAATTGATAATAAGCTTAAAAAGTTTGTTTGGAGAAAATAATCTAGCAATTAAATAAATCTTATAAAGAAGGGCGGCAAATCTTCATGGCTGGCAAGCTGCTAAAATCAGACCATGAAGAAATGTCCCCGTGGAGGAGCTATTATGAGAAAGATAGGAGTGCTTACCAGCGGCGGAGATGCACCTGGTATGAATGCAGCCATAAGGGCTGTTGTCAGATACGGAATATACAATAATATAAATGTTGTCGGAATAAAAAACGGATTTTGCGGCTTGGTTGCAGGTGAATACAAGGATATGGACCTTTCGTCGGTTGCAGATATTATACACAGGGGGGGAACAGTCCTTGGAAGTGCAAGATGCAAAGAATTTATGGACGAAGGCGGTTATGACAAGGCACTAAAATATATAAAATATTTAGGAATAGAAGGTTTGGTTATAATTGGAGGGAACGGTTCTTTTAATGGAGCATTGAGGCTTGAAAAATCAGGTATTCCTACTGTTTGCATTCCGGGCACCATAGACAATGATTTGCCCTACACAAAATATACTTTGGGTTTTTTTACTGCACTTACAACAGTTTTGGAATCAGTTGAAAAAATCAGGGACACATCATCATCCCACAACAGGTCAAATGTTATTCAGGTAATGGGGAGGGATTGCGGAGATATTGCCCTCTATGCAGGGCTTGCAGGCGGGGCAGAAATGGTTATTATACCTGAAATAGAGTATAATATAGATGAAGTTTGCGATAAAATATTGCAGGGAAGAGCCAGGGGAAAGAAACACAGCATCATTATCCTTGCTGAAGGAGCCGGTGATGCAAAGGACATATCCGAGCAAATCGAGCAAAAAACCGGAATAATAACAAGATATTCTGTGCTTGGCTATACCCAGAGGGGCGGTGCCCCGTCAGCTTACGACAGATTAATCGGCAGCCAAATGGGAGCCTTGTCAGTGAAATTATTAAGCAGCTCGGCAAGAAAAAGGGTTGTTGGAGTTGACAGCAGCGGAATTTTTGATATGGATTTAGAAGAAGCAATGGCAATTAAAAAAGAATTCGATGAAACAACATATGAATTGACGAAAATACTGTCGATATAGCGGAAGGGGGACACACCTTAAATGTCGGGTGACTCTTTGTAAGAAAGCCATTTAAGGAATGTCCCCGTACTGGAGGGGGGACACACCTCTAAAATAAGGTGACTCTCTGAGGGATAGCTTTTATAGGAATGTCCCCGTCTGATAGCAATAGATATACAGAAAGGCAAAAGGAGTTGAAAAATAATGCTGAATATGCGTAAAACAAAAATAGTGTGTACCATAGGTCCGGCTTCACAAAATGAAGAAATATTCAAGGAATTGATTTTAAGCGGATTAAATGTGGCAAGACTAAATTTTTCCCACGGAAGCCACAGTGAACATAAAGAAAAGATAGATACAATCAAAAAAGTAAGAGAAGAACTTAATACTTCAACCGCTATAATGCTTGATACAAAGGGTCCTGAAATAAGGCTTAAAGACTTTGAAAAAGGCCAAATAGATGTTGCTAAAGGTCAAGAATTTACCATTACGACAAGGGATATCACAGGCAATGAAGAAATAGTCAGCGTAAGCTATGAACAATTTGCAAATGATGTTAAGGCGGGAGATACGATACTTATAGATGACGGGCTTATCAGTATGGAAGTTATAGAAACAATCAATGATACTGATGTAAGATGCACTGTAAAAGATGGCGGAACAATAAAGAATAAAAAGGGCGTAAATATACCTAATGTTAATATTAACCTGCCTTCACTTACCGATAAGGATATAAGCGACATAAAATTCGGAATAGAGCAGGAAATTGATTATATTGCGGCATCATTTATCAGGACGGCAGAAGATGTAATAGAAATAAGAAGAATACTTGAAGCTAATAATGCAGATGATATAATGATTATTTCTAAAATAGAAAACAGGCAAGGTGTTGAAAATATTGATGAAATAATTGAAGTATCAGACGGAATAATGGTTGCAAGAGGAGACTTGGGAGTTGAAATTCCTGCAGAAGAAGTTCCCCTTGTGCAAAAAACCCTTATAAAAAAATGCAATGAAGCAGGAAAGCCTGTTATTACGGCAACCCAAATGCTTGATTCCATGATTAGAAACCCCAGGCCTACAAGGGCAGAAGTATCAGATGTTGCAACAGCCATATTTGAAGGAACTGATGCCATAATGCTGTCTGCTGAAACCGCTTCAGGCTGCTATCCGGCAGAAGCTGTAAAAACAATGGCAAGAATAGCAATTATGATAGAAGGCTCATTAGATTATAAAGAAATTTTAGCAAGCAAAAATATCAGTTTAGATCATAGCATAACCGATTCCATAAGTTATGCAACCTGCAAAACTTGTTTGGATTTAAAAGCATCGGCAATTATATCAGCTACATCATCAGGCTACACAGCAGCTGCTGTTTCAAAATTCAGACCTGTTGCACCTATTATTGCAGCAACACAAACAAAAAAAGTTATGAGAAAATTGTCGCTTTATTGGGGAGTATATCCCATCCGGATAGAAAGACTGCATTCAACAGACCACATAATTGAAAAATCAGTTGAAGAAGCGCTTGAATTAGGTTATTTAAAAAACGGAGATTTAACGATAATAACAGCAGGAGTACCCGTAGGAATTACAGGTTCCACAAACCTCCTGAAGGTGCATGTTGTAAGCGAACTTTTGTATAAAAAGGTAGGAGTGGGCAAAGAAACTGTATACGGAACAGCTGTAATAGCAAAAAATGAAAGTGACTTAAAAAATAAATTTGAGGATGGGGACATAATAGTAATGCACTCAACCTATAAAGAAGTAGTTGAATACATGGAAAGGGCATCGGCAATTATTGTTGAAGAAGGCGGCCTCACATCACATGCTATAATTGCAGGGCTTAATTTAGGCAAAGAGGTTGTGGTAGGTGCAGAGGACTGTACAAATGTAATAAAAGACGGCGAGTTATTGACAGTTAACGGCAAATTAGGGGTAGTCTACAGGGGCCAGGCCAATATAATGTAGCGGAGGATAAATTATAAATAAATATAAAAGTATTTTAAAATTATCATTACCGGTTTTAATTGCAGCACTGATTATTTTATTAATGGTCTTTAGCCCTGCCACCTTCACTTGGCTTGCAAATTC
>CAZTXR010000194.1:0-1917 GCA_964617605.1 uncultured Clostridia bacterium
TCCAACCCAATAAATATTTTCTTTTAATTTTAACGTCTTCATATTTCCCTCCTTATGTAAAAATAACCATTTTAGATTATACCCCTTTTAAAGAAGTTTAAACTATTTTGACATAATTTTAACCCATTCTTGTAAATAAGTGTTATAAAAATAAGCGGAGCCTAAGGCTCCGCTATGTTCTTCTAATTTATTGTTGTCCATAAAATATATTACCCTATAATCTCCAACTCTCAATCTATATAAACCATTTTGATCCGTCAGCCTTTTTATATCTCCGTTAGGTATTTTGTATATGGCTTTTAATAACCTTATCTGTTGTTCCGGATTTTGTTTTTCAATGAATTTTCTTGCCTTGTTTTTTATTTCAATCTTGTAATTCATCCGGTTTAAACCCGAGTTCTTCTATAAATTTATCTAATGCTATTGTTTCATCACTATCTTCATTAGATTCCTTTATTAAAAACATATCAAAATCATCCGGATTTTCATCTGATATATTGATACCTTTAATTCTTTCAATCATTTTTATAACATATGCTATTTCTTCTTCCGGCAGTGAATCAATCAATTTGTGTGCTTTCTTTTTAATATTTAACACTAAAAATCACCTTCTTACATAAGTGTATTAATTTATAAAGCATAAGTGTAACTTTTCTATTATAATATCTTATTTTTATCACTTTAACAACATAATTAATTGAAAAAAAACAGATAAAAGCGGAGCCTTAATATTTTTAAGACTCCGCCTCTATATATTCGGGGACTTTGTTTATCCCCATATCTATTTATTTACGGCCAAACCTTGTTGGCTTTCATTCCTGTCCAAAGTTCATCCCCGTCTTCTTCCATTACATAATCATGGCTGTTTGTTGCTTCCATTACAGCTTCGTAGTACCACTCTGTGCTTGGATTGTCCGGCCAGAACATTGCATCCGGATGGATGTTTTCAGCAGGAACCTTTCTCCCAAGAACATTGTTAATCAATGTCATTGCTTCAGCTCTTGTAATATCTTGTTCCGGTTTAAAGGTCATATCAGGATAACCTTTAATCCAACCCTTGTTTTCGGAAGAGGTAATGTATTGTTCTGCCCAGTGTCCGAATATATCAGTAAATTGAGTCGGATTTCCTAAATTCAAATCATCAAACTTAGCTGCTATGGTTGCAAATTCAGCTCTGCTGATAGGTTCTGACGGTCTGAATGTACCATCAGGATAGCCTGCAATTATACCTGCAGCGTACAAGGTTGATATTGCCCGATTTGACCAAGCATGACCGGCCATATCCGTAAATGGATTCACATCGCTTAGCAATTGATTTCTGCTTTCATCAGTCAGCAATCTGTAGAATATCATGGCAACTTCTTCTCTTGTAATGTTATTTAAAGGTCTGACATCACCTTCAGGATAACCTATAACATATGCGAAGTGGTCATTCTTTTCAAGCTCTGCCAGCGGTACTTCTGGATCCGGTATTACCGTTCCTCCACCGCCGCCGGTTCCGCCTCCGCCGCTGCTGCCGGGTTTTGTGTAGAGAAGTTCAAATACAAACTCTTGGATAGCACTTTCCGTTGTAACTCTCGGATATACATCAATGGATTCAGGTGTTGAACCGGCAAATGTAAATCCGCTTATTGTGATTTGGAAATCAGCACCGTATATGGTTGCGCTTGTGGTTACCGGTATAGGTCCGTCAGTTTGATACAATACCTTAGCCCCGCTGCCTGTCTTGGTGTAGTGTTTAACAATTATTACATTGTCTTCCAATTCAGGCACTTCCGGTTCTTCCGGTTCCTCAGGCTGAGAATCTTTTACATAGTATACTTTGATGACATTATCTTCCCCGCTTACAGCAAATGGTAGAGGTGTTGATTCTTCATCATCCAACACATAGCCTTCAGGAGCTTTATCAGCTACCGA
>CAZTXR010000194.1:2017-3984 GCA_964617605.1 uncultured Clostridia bacterium
TCCGTAAATTTCCTGCATTTTTGTTATTATATTATCTCCCGAGAAAATGGGGAAATATTTTTCTGCATATAGAGCAGTTGCTGCCCATCTGTTAGTTTGATCAACCTGAGGCATTATATTGTTAGTGTTGCTGTTGCTTGTGTATTTCTTGGGACTCAAACTTAATAAATTTGAAGCTAATTTAGCTTGATTGCTGGTATTTGTCACTGTACTCAGCAGTGCTACCGTATATACTTTGCTATTTGCACCTAAAGCTTGTGCCGCGTCGATTGCTTCATTTAATTCATCTTTAGATGTTTGGCTTCCGCTGCTGTCATTTGTGGTGGAGTCGTTTGTTCCACTGTATCTGTATGTAGGCATACCATCTGTCATAAATATTACTATACTTTCAGCATCACTTCTTTTTTGCCCCGCTACCTTTTGAGCCATCAAGAATCCGCCTTCAGTATTAGTGCCTACATTGCTTGCTCCTGTTGTGGCTGAACTTACCGCACTTTTAGCATCTGCATTATTTGATGTATATACTGTGCTACCGGATAAATTCAATCCATTTGACCAATTGCTTGACCAGCTGCCTGAACCGCTGAAAATACGCGCATTAGCCTGTTCACCATACTTAACCACTCCAACTCTTACATTTCCGGAAGAGTTATTCGCCACAGTCAAAACTCCGTCTATAAATGCATTGGCTGCATCTTTTGTTATTTCAGCCAATGTTTTACCGCCATAACTTGCCGTATGCATGCTTCCCGAATTATCAATTACAAGTATAATATCTGCCTTTTTGCCTGTATCAATATCCTTTCCTATAACTGATAATTGAATTTTATATTCATTGTCGCCTAAAGGTGTAGCCGTTTTGTTAATTGTTATATCGCTTTCATCATAATCATGAGGAATTGTATCTGCGAAGATAGCTTGTGTTCCTGACAATACCATCATCATCGCCAGTACAAAACTGGTTATTCTTTTAAATGTATTTTTTTTCATCTCCATTTCTCCTTTCGTTATTTTTATTTTTTTATTTGAATTGTATTTTTATATTAATAAAGCCGCAAAATAATTTTATATTTTGCAGCTGAACTATCATAGTTTATGCCCTTAGACTTCCGGCTTTGCGTCCCAACCTTTCAATTGGTTTGCCAATGTATTTAATTGTTAGTAACATATATATACCACATATTACAAAAGATAAACATTTTTTAACGATAATTTTAAAATATTTTTTTATTATTTTTTCTTTCCTATAATTTGCTAAAAAACGCAAAAAAAACGGAGCTTTTCGCTCCGCTGTTTTTACTATTTTGAAGGCCTATTCACTCTGTCATGCTGAACGCTTACACTTTGTCATTCTGAACGCAGTGAAGAATCTCCTCTTTTTCCTATGGCCAAACCTTGTTAGCTTTCATTCCGGTCCAAAGCTCGTCCCCATCTTCTTCTATTACATAATCATGGCTGTTAGTTGCTTCCATAACCGCCTCATAGTACCACTCAGTACTTGCATTATCAGGCCAGAACATTGCATCAGCATGGATATTTTCAGCAGGAACCTTTCTTCCAAGAACATTGTTAATCAATGTCATTGCTTCAGCCCTTGTAATATCCTGCTGCGGTTTAAAGGTCATATCAGGATAACCCTTAATCCATCCCTTGTTTTCAGAAGATGTAATATATTGCTCAGCCCAATGGCCAAGTATATCTGTAAATTGAGTAGGATTATCAAGATTCAAATCATCAAACTTAGCAGCTATCGTTGCAAATTCAGCTCTGGTAATCGGTGCTGACGGTCTGAATGTCCCATCAGGATATCCGCTTATTATATCTGCATTAAATAATGTTGATATAGCACGGTTAGACCATCTGCCTGCATCCATATCCGTAAATGGATTTGTATCGCTTAACAAAGCATTTCTGCTTTCATCAGTCAGCAATCTGTAGAAAATCATGGCAACTTCTTCTCTTGTAAT
>CAZTXR010000195.1:0-3956 GCA_964617605.1 uncultured Clostridia bacterium
TTTTTTTGTTTAAAAAGAAAAATAATATGGTATAAGAGGAACAAGCTATTATTAAAATACGTCTAAATAAAGAGAGGTGATGGTGTATGAAAAATATTAATAAAGTTTTCACGATAACTGTTATTTTAATTTTATGTGTAAGTTTTACAGCTTTTGCACAGGACGGAATAAATATTTATGTGGATAATGAAAAGGTATTCTTAGATGTGGAGCCTTTTATTGAAAATGGAAGAACCTTGATACCCTTAAGAGGTGTGTTTGAGAAATTAGGAGCTAAGGTAGATTGGAACAAAAACCTGCAGGAAGTAGTCATTAAGGATGACAACAATGAAATAGAAATGCTTTTAGGTAAAGGCAAGGTAATGGTCAACGGTATAATCAAGGATATTGATGTGCCCACAAGGATGATAAACAGCAGGACCTTTGCCCCGCTTAGATTTATTGTTGAAAATTTGGGACATGATGTAAGCTGGAATGAAAATACAAACTCAGTTTATATAACTAAAAATAATGCTGTCCCGGTTGAAAAAAACAAAATTTCAACCGTTGGAACAAAGGAAAATTTAGTTGCCCTGTTGGAATACAGTTCAAAACTTCAAGGTTATATTCTGTTGGGAAGGGGTATTGCAGTTGACAATATGACTGAAAACAGCGGGATGATTGAAATGCCTTCTATGGCACCACAGGCTTCACAAGCTGAGTCTGCTGCAGGCAAGGACAGTTCTGATACCAACAATCAGGTTGAAGGTGTTCAGGAAGGGGATATTATTAAAAATGACGGTACATATATTTACATTAATACAAATAAGGGCTTAAAGATAATTGATTCAGATTCAAATGCTCCAAAGGTTGTTAATACTATAAATATTCCTGAAAATACCATTATCAGCGAAATTTTTACTGCAGGCAGCAGGTTGATTGTAATAGGGCAAAACAATTATTTTTATATCATGAATAAACCACAGCCGGCTGACAGTATGGATGCAATGATGAAGGCTTCTGTAATGCCTCCAAGATATTATGAGGACAGAACAAATGTATTGATTTATAATATAGAAAATATTGAAAGGCCTGTGCTTGAGAGTGAATTTCTATTTGATGGCAATTATTTATCCGGAAGGGTAATTGACAATAGCTTATACTTGATAAATAATAAGTATCTTAACATAGGTTATTATTACGATAAAAATGATATAGAAATACCTCTGCCATATTATACGGATGTACTTAAAAATGAAAAACATGAATTAGGATATGATGAAATTAAGTATTTTCCAAATTACATCAATCCAAGATATATGTATACCATAGGGATTGATTTATCTGATAAATCTTCCAAGGCTGACGTGGATGTCTATTTAGGCGGCACAGATACAATTTATGTTTCACAGGATAGTTTATATGCTGCAGTGGCCGATTATTCATATGATTACAAAATCACTCAAGCAGAGGAATTCAGTCCCGGCTACTCAACAAATACGGTAATTTATAAATTTAAGTTAAGTGACGGCAAATTAGGTGAAGCTATCCAAGGTTATGTTCCGGGAACTATAATAAATCAATTTTCAATGGATGAGCACAAGAATACATTCAGAATTGCAACAACCACCGGTGATATGTGGAATGATACATCTGCAAACAATGTATATATTTTAGATGATAATTTAAAGGTATTGGGCAAATTAGAAGGTTTGGCCAAGGGTGAAAGGATTTACAGCACCCGTTTTGCCGGTGACAGGGTATACATGGTTACCTTTAAACAGGTTGACCCTTTGTTTGTAATCGACACATCAAATCCGAAAGCCCCGGAATTAAAAGGAATGCTTAAAATTCCCGGATACAGCACATATCTGCATATGGTTGATGAAAATCACATTTTAGGATTTGGCTATGATACAGAGGTAAATCAATGGGGCGGAACTGTAACAGGCGGCTTGAAGATTTCCATGTTTGATGTAACAAATGTCAACAAGCCAAAAGAGACATTCACTGAAACAATTGGGAAAGCAGGGTCTTTCTCAGAACTTTTGTACAATCACAAGGCTTTGATGTTTTCTCTTAATAAAGGATTAATGGCATTTCCTTTAAATAGAACGACTGAAAATTATAAGAATGATTTTACGGGAGCCTATATATACGATGTCAGCAATGACAGTATAAGTTTAAGAAACAAAATAAGTCACAGGGAATCTGAACAGTCCTATGGAGATGATATCAGAAGGATAATTTATATAGGAGATTACATATATACATTCTCTGATAATAAAATGCAGGTTCACAGCATAAAAACAAACAGCAAAGTCAGCGAGCTGCTGATTGAATAATAAAGCCGCAAATATATTCTGGCACTGTTTTACATTGGAGGCATTATGAAAAAATCTAACTTCTTTGCATTTATATCAAGAATGAAATATATTAACCGCTGGGGATTAATGCGAAACATCAAGGAGGAAAATGTATGTGAGCACAGTCTTGATGTAGCTGTTATTGCCCACGCTTTGGCTGTAATTCAGAAGAAACGCTTAAATCTGGATATTAATCCGGAGAAAACAGCTCTTTATGCCATTTATCACGATGCATCGGAAATATTTACAGGAGATATGCCAACACCTGTAAAGTATTATAATTCCGTTATAAAGACAGCATATAAGGAAGTTGAATTATCGGTTAATGAGAGGCTTTTAAATATGCTTCCACATGATTTTAAGGATGAATTTAAGCCGATTTTAATTCCTGATGATAACGAAAAAGAAATTTGGAGAACTGTTAAGGCGGCAGATAAAATAAGTGCCTACATAAAGTGTATTGAAGAAGAAAAATCAGGCAATAAGGAATTTATAAAGGCAAAGCAAGCACTGCTGCACGAAATAGAAAAAATGAATATGCAAGACGTAAAAATATTCATGGATGAATTTTTAGATGGTTATAGTTTAACCTTGGATGAAATGGAGTAGGTACTGGGGACATTCCTCTGTGTCCCCCCCAACAAGTACGGGGACATTCCTTTATGGACTGACCCCAACGACTAACTCTCCATGAAGGTGTGTCCCCCAACCTTAGACCGCAAAGGATAAGTAGCAACCGCTTAAAAATCCAAGCATTAAAAATATGGAGCTGCTTTTTCCCTTGTAGAGAATATTTGCTTCGGGAATTAACTCATTTGCTGATACATATAGCATGCTGCTTGCAGCAGCTGCCAGACAAAATGCTATGAAGTAATCGGAAATACCGCCTGCAAAGACTCCAAAGACTACTCCAAGAGCAGTTGGCAGACCGGTTAAAAGAGTTAAGAAAAAGACTGCAACAGGAGATACCCCTGCCATAATCATAGGAATACCCACGCTTATACCTTCCGGTATGTCATGCGCGGCAATGAGTATTCCTATTTTAATACCCAAGTTATCTGAATAAACATAGGAGGAACCAATTGCCACACCCTCGGGGAAATTATGCAAGCTTAAACTGATTATTATAATCATACTCATTTTAATATAATTTAGTTTTTTACCTTTGTATTGTTTTAATTTACTTACAGGAATCATATCTTTTGCAGCAAACACTATTATAAGTCCTATTGCAAGTCCTAATGTAACTATAAAAAACCCTCCGATTTTATATGCTTCCGGCATTAATTCAAAAGAAGTTACTGCAAGCATAATTCCTGCTGCATAGCTTAAAATTCCGGATATTAATTTATCACTTGGTTTATATATCAATATGGAAATTAATCCTCCAATCGAAGTGCCAATACCTCCAAAAATAAATCCCATTATAAGATAATCTGATATATTCACAATAACCTCCTATTCTTTAGATATAACTTAAAATTCCGGCTTCTGTCATCCTAAGCAAATGTCAAGAAACGTTCACTTTATCTAAGAGGTGTGTCCCTCTTAAGTACGGGGACATTCCTTCGACCCCCATAGACTATCCCAATGCAGAAGGTGTGTCCCTCT
>CAZTXR010000196.1:0-3953 GCA_964617605.1 uncultured Clostridia bacterium
GGACTACATTTTCCATTTCTTCTCTAAGTATTGTCTTTACTTCATTTAATTCATCATCGCAAGCTTCTATAATAAGTTCGTCATGAACCTGAAGAATCAATCTTGATTTCATTTTATTGTTTTTTAACCTGTTGTAAACTCCAACCATGGCTGCCTTTATTATATCTGCAGCAGTTCCTTGAACAGGAGTATTAAGAGCAATTCTTTCTCCAAAAGAACGGATGTTGAAATTACGTGATGCAAGCTCAGGAATATATCTTCTTCTGCCAAAATATGTAGTTACATACCCATCCTTTTTGCCTTGCTCCACTATATCCTTCATATACTTTTCAATATTTGAATAGTAGTCCATGTAGTTTTCTATATATTTCTTTGATTCTTTTCTTGGAATTTTCAAATCCCTGCTGAGACCGTAATCGCTTATGCCGTATACGATACCAAAGTTTACGGCTTTGGCCCTGCTCCTCATTTCGGGAGTAACCTCAGATAATTCCACATGGAATACCTGAGAGGCTGTCTTAGCGTGAATATCCAAATCATGCTCGAAAGCATCTATCAAATTTTTCTCATTTGCCAAATGTGCCAAGACCCTTAGCTCAATTTGCGAATAGTCAGCATCGCAAAGGATGCAGCCCTTCTCCGGCACAAAGGCCTTCCTTAATTCTCTTCCTTCCTCAGTGCGAGTGGGAATATTTTGAAGATTTGGCTCTGTACTTGAAATTCTGCCGGTTGATGCAATTGTTTGATTGAAAACAGAATGTACCCTTCCTGTTTGCTTGTTTACCTCATTTTTTAATCCTTCCACATAAGTGGAGTTAAGTTTAACCATGGATCTGTACTCTATGATTTTTTCAACTATTTCATGCTCTTCGCTCAGTCTTTCCAGAACTTCTATGTCAGTAGAAATGCCTGTCTTTGTTTTTTTGATTACAGGCAACCCTAATTTTTCAAACAAAATAACTGAAAGCTGTTTTGGGGAATTAATATTGAAAGTTTCACCTGCATGCTCATAAATAGTTTTTTCCAGCTCTTTTATTTTTTCTTGAAAGTGGACTCCCAATTTATCGATTACATTTAAATCTACCTTGAAGCCCACAAATTCCATATATGCCAACACTTCAATCAAGGGAAGCTCTATCTTTTCATAAAGGGAGGTCATTTGGTTATCGTCAATATCCTTGCATATCTGTTTTTGAGCCTTGTTTACAGTGTTTATATAATTGAAAATATAGGCCTTTCTTTCTTCAATATCAATACCTTTAAATGTTTTTCTTTTTACTCCCGTACCAAGTATTTGATTTTCTGACGGAATTTCCATATTCAAAAATTCATATGCGATTTTATCTATTGAATATGAGCTTTCCGAAGGATTTAAGAGATACTTTCCTATTTCAGAATCAAAAACAAGATTATTTAATTCAATATTGTTCTTCATCAGATAAATTATTTCATTTTTCAAATTATGACCTGATATTTCAATATCCTTGTTTTCAAATATTTGTTTTAAATTTTCAAGAGCTTTTTCTTCATTTAATTTTTCAAAATCCACATAATAAATATTATCACCGTCGGAAATTCCTAATGCAAGAGCCTTGCTGTTAAGGGCTCTTTCTCCGTCAAAAAGCATTTTAATTGAAGCTTTCTTGCCTTTGATTATATTATTGATTATATCATGAAGGTCTTTTTCCGCATCAATATAAGCTATGTCGCACTTTAGGGGAGGGGCCGGGCTTGTTGCGTCAAACATGGATATCTGACCTGTCGTGTCAGCAGCATCATCTTCAGCTGCAGGCAGTTTATCTGCAATACGCTTTTTAAATATTCTAAATTCCAATTCATCATATAAATCAGACAATTCCTTCATGTCCGGCACTTGCACCTTGAATTCTTCAATATTAAAATCTATCGGTATGTCTGTAACAATACGGGCTAAGGTCTGGCTCATATAGGCCTGCATCTTGTCTGTCTCTAATTTTTCCTTTAATTTTCCCTTGATTTCATCTATATTTTCGTATATATTATCCAGGCTTTTGTATTCCTGCATAAGCTTTAAAGCGGTTTTTTCACCTACTCCCGAAACACCGGGTATATTGTCCGAAGAATCCCCCATGAGAGCTTTTAAATCAACAAACTGTTCAGGTGTCAGACCGTATACTTCTTCCATGGATTTTAAATCCATTTCTTCTGTATTTGTAACACCTTTTTTTGTTAAAACAACTTTTACATTTTCATCTATAAGCTGCAGATAATCCTTGTCGCTGGTTACCAGGTAGACCTTGGTTTCCGCCTTTGCTTCATTTGCAAATGTACCTGCCAAATCATCGGCTTCAAAGCCTTCAACCTCTACACGTTTTATTTTATGCACATCAAGAACATCTCTTATGAGTTTAAATTGCTGAACCAATTCATTGGGTGCTTTTTGCCTTGTTGCCTTGTAATCCTTGTATTGTTCATGCCTGAATGTTGGTTTTTGAGGGTCAAAAGCAACACATAAATAATCGGGAGAATATGTATCAATAAGTTTATATAACATGCTCAAAAATCCGTAAACAGCATTTGTGTATTGTCCTTTTTTTGTTTTCAGGGGAGGCAATGCGTAAAAGGCTCTAAAGAGCAGGCTGTTGCCATCCAATATCATTAACTTTTTCATTAGCTTTTCTCCTTCTATATTGGGGACATTCCCCTGCGTGCCTAACTTGATGTGTGCTTTTCTATAATTTATTTATCTTATTTATTATAACAATTAAAACAATAAGGGTAAAGGAAAACTTTCATCACATATATTCATTTTCCATACATATAATGAAACATAAGACGGAGGTATAAAAATGAAAGTCCTTGAACCAAGAAATTTTAATTTTTCCAATGTAAGATATTTTTCCCCCATACAACTGAGCGAGCACTACCATTTATACACAAATTACATTAATTCTCTTAATAAAGTTAACTCTGATTTAAAGAATAAAGACATGTACAATGATTGCAACTCTAATTACAGTAATATAAGGTCTGCACAAAAATCAAAAACATTCTGCTTTGATGCCATAAAGCTTCACGAACTGTATTTTGAAAATTTAAGCGGAAACAATACAAGACTTCAAGGTTCCATTGAAAAAATAATTATTGACACATTCGGTTCATTCAACAGCTTCAAAGAAAAATTCAAATGCATAGGCATGAGCATGAGGGGATGGGTTTTGTTTTGCTATGACAGGTATAACAATAATTACTATATTTATGGACAGGACTCCCATGACAATGGTGTAATGCTTTACGCAGAGCCTTTGATAGTAATGGATGTTTATGAGCATGCTTATATGATTGACTTTGGAACAAATCGAAGTGTATATATAGATGCCTTTTTTCAAAATCTTGATTATAATGTTGTGAATCAACGTTTAAATAAAATTTAAAACAATCACTGTAACAGCGTAAACCTTCAGACATATAATATCTTAAACCCATAAATTTAAGGAGGTTAATCATGAGATGTTTTAATAGAGATCAGGTAGGTGGAGCAGGCGGATGGTCAAGTTTGCTGTTTTTCTTCCTATTGCTAGTAATTTTATTTAATCAGTGTGATGACATGCTGTAAAGTCGGGAGACTGTAAGTCTCCCCTGCATGGGGGACATGAAGCAGAGCGGTGCTTGTGTCCCCGTAATATTTTTCAGTATCTTATTTCATCATTTAAATGGCGACAAATCCAAGATGCTTTTCTCGTAAATCTTGGTTTTTGCTTCCAAGCAATCTGCTTTCTCTTTTAAACTTTTTACAAATTTTTTATCCTTTATGGAATCCAAATTAATTCTTATATTTAATACTGCAGAAAGCACACCTGTTCTTGCCATCATTGCACCTACCAAGGCATCTGTGACTGAATTTTGGTTTCCTTTTATAACAACAGCTTCTGCTAAGGGCAATATTTCAAATGATGTTTCTGCAACCTTAAGAG
>CAZTXR010000197.1:0-3935 GCA_964617605.1 uncultured Clostridia bacterium
ATGTTGTCATATGAGTGCCGTTCGATTTTAGGGTCGAGGCTGGGACGGATGCGATTTTGGGCTGGGTCAAGGGAGAGAATTGCCTGGAATGGCAGCGTGAAAGGAATTGACCTTTGAACGGTGACAAAAGGACCGTCCCTGCGCCTATATTATCATTACTCCAGTTTCCATTATTTCTTTTGAAAGCGGATCAGTTTCATTAAAATCTGAGGTTCTAAATGGCCTGGGCTCAATCCTATTATCAACTTTTCTTCTTATTCTCATCAGTATCATGGTATCTTCTATTGGATCCCCTGTAAAATCGTCTCCAACTACTGCTATGTCTATATCGCTGCCTTCTGAGAAATTACCTTTCGCATATGATCCATATAAATATACATTCTTTACATCTAATTCCTCTTGCACCTGCCTGGCAAATTTCCTTGCAATTTCTTCTGCTATTTCTCTACTATTGAAAGAAGCCATATTCTCAACTCCTTTATCTTTTCAATATTTTTCATAGTAAAATCATAATCACATTTATTATAAAATACTTGTTTATAATCCGGATATCTAGCGTTAATGTTAAAATTCGGTAAACGAATGCAACAGGTTTTTTGCGACAAACATAATCATTGCCCTGTCAAGCCGGTTGTTAGAATAGTTCATTTATTTTTTCTTTCAGCATATTTCTGTCCCAGAGGATTATGCCGTTGGAATTTGCCAACTCTACCGCAGATTTTGTATAGTAATGATTTGTAACTACTATCCCTTTATCAAGATTATAATATCCTAAACCCGCAGTAACTTCCTGCACAGCTTTATTTGATACTTCCTGTGAGTAGCATTTTGTTTGGATGCCTATGCTTGTTCCTGGTCTCCTTGCAATAATGTCTATTCCTTGATCACCGGTTTGCTTGGTTACTTCTGTTACATAACCCATTCTTTGAAATAAATCCGCAACGAAGTATTCAAATTCTTGCCCGCCCATAAGATCTATATTTGTAATTGTAACGGTTTGTTTTTTTACAGGTTTTACCAACATACTCTCGAAACGGCGTAGTTCTTTTTCTTCTAACATTCGGATTATTTCTTTTTCAACGATTTCAAAATATATTGGGAAGCCTTCATGGTCATTAATCCATACAATATTCATTAAAAAATATGTGAAAACACTTACGTTAAAAATATCAGTTGGGTCTATTGTGTCAATACCCATGTAACTTAATATATAATCTTCAAGTGATGCTTGTTTTTTTTCAAATTCTGAATACTTATTGATAAAATACTCAAAAAAATATTCTTTGGCAGCTTCCTTGTGTAAATACCAAATTACTAAAGGATTGATTGCGATATCGTTGTATTTTCTTGAAATGATTTGGAAATACTTATCGTATTCTTGGCTCATAGTATTATCTGCCGAATAAAGTTCTTGGGAATCGATCATTCTCGCGATTGATTCAATGTTTTCTAGATATCTTTCGGGGACAAGAAACAGGCTGGAGTTTGCAATATGAATAAAACCCTTTGTCCACTTTTGTACATCCTCTTGTTCTTTAAGATAAAGGTATTTTTGCTTGGCGTCTGCTATATAACCAAAATGCAAATCCCTGATTCGGTATGATTCCTTAATTTTATCTATTTGTACATCTTTAAGAATGATTTCTTCTAGATCGGATTTATATTGTTTGTTTATGCTGCTGTGTTGATTAATAAAAGCTTCTATTTTGGCGGATTGCTCCAGACTGACTAGCAGCTGTAGAGAGTCTAACTGATGAACGGTATAATCTTTTGTATAATCCTTGCTAATATTACACCCGCATGCCAACTCCTTAAAGAAACCAAAATGTGGTAAATCAGCAATTTCATCAAAATTCCTTAAATGGGATTGTATACTGAGTGGGGATTCATCAAAATTATATGTATAAGTGTTATATTCGATTTCATATTCAGGATCCAGTAGTAGTCGATAATAATCTTTGCTTTTATCAAAGACAAAATATATTTCATTTTCGGTTAAAAATATATTCCCATAGCTCTCTGTTTTAGGAAAATAGTTATCTTTTAAAACGACTTTGCCCAGATTATCTTCAATTGCAGAAGAGTTTATGCTTGTATCTATAAGACGGTGATCTTGGAAATACCTAAACCTATCCAAAATAGTTGCCGTGCCTATCTCATTGCTCCAGTGTTTGTGCTTCAATATAATCTTTGGGGAATTATCAGCATAATCTAAATTTATCACGATTGTATTATCATAATTATGCTTATCTGCTGTTATTAAAGAAGCATCAAAGTCAAATTCGTATAATTTAGTTACGGCACAGTTGTTATCAAAGATGTCTAAACTCAGTATTTCTATTTTTATTTTATTTTTAAAGACAGTAACAAAACAGTCACGGTTTTTAAATTCCTGGTCAATGGGATTTATGTATTTTGCTTCGAAAAACAAAATTATTTCCTGCCCTAAAAAATCAGTGTCTATAGTTTCATTGTCCAATATGTTAAGTTCGAATTGGGAATTATTCTCTTCTTCATGCGGGTCATTTCCAGTATCCATTATTGTTTTTAACTCATCAGTTGATTGTTGAATTAATATCCCCTCAACCATTAACATGCATTTCCTCCTCTTCTTATGCAGATTGGTATAATTCCTGGTGGAGTGATTAAGAATGGTTTACGGCATTATTTGTTTTTTAAAAATTAACTCCCAAGGCTTGCTGTTTCTGCGGTATAATACCAAGCTGTTTTCTTAATACTATCTTGCTTCTGACCGGGTTTACTTTATTAATTATCTTAGCAGCAATCCATGCTTTGCTTTTTCCTATCTATTTTAGAACGGTTTTTGCAGCCTGCCACATTTTCTTTTGCTTATCAAAGCTTTTGAAAGCTATACCCAAAGGACCGCAATGCGGTGCAGGCAGCAGCCATCTTTTACCCCCATTCAGCGGTACCGGTTCTTGTTCTTCAATTATTCTGTCTATTAATCCCGAGAAAGCTTCAGGTTTTTCTCCATGTATCCTAGCAACGCTTATATAAGCATTCTTGCCTAGAGTTATAATGACCTGGGGTTCGATTATGGAGATCAACTCTTTTAAAAACAATTCGTAACAGTTGTTATAGGATCTCCTGCCGATTTTATCGGTTATTCCTCCCTGTTTCATGCATAAAACCGCATTGGTGAAGAACAAATCCGGGTTTTGCCTTTGACCCGGGGGTTCTACCGGTATCCCTATGGAGTCGAAGAGTTTTATAAGATTACCATTTGTCAGCCCGCCATCAGCGACAGGCTTACCCTTTTGCTTTATGAAACTTGCCTCATTGCCCCAGTCCTGACCGACTACAAGAATTTTGGCATCCAGAGAACCCTGCCACAATGACCAGGAACCTATGACCATGTCTTTGTCAAATTTGCCCCCGTTTATCCGAGATTGATTTATCAACCCCCACTCGGAGCATGCGGTGCATTTTTTTCTCTTTTTGACCAGATCCAGATATCTTTTTTCTTTGGTGAGCATAGCGGTTCCAGCTTTTTCGGCCTTGTTGGCAGGTGCCTTTTTAGAGTTGTCTTTCATTAATTTTCCCCCTTACAATATTACATTATTACCAGATATTCTCTTCGTTTCCCGATTATCCTTTCTTATTACCTGGTTATATTACTGCCATTTATGACACCTGCCCTCTGACCCCACGGGCAGACAGAGGCGTCTGCCCTTACAATTGCGGGGGATTGCGGAGGCACCCCCACCCTCATCAAGCCTTATGATATCTTCTGCGCTTGAACAGCAGGGTTATGATTATACCGACGACTATCAGCGCTCCTGATATTGGCAGCAGTTTAAAAGAGGAAGTTATTCCTGACTGCCGGTTTTTCATATTGTTTGTCGACTATGCATTTCCCGGGACTGAACCTTGGTCCGCGGCGAAGCGGAGCCGAAGGGGGAATAGTGAGGCGG
>CAZTXR010000198.1:0-3901 GCA_964617605.1 uncultured Clostridia bacterium
AAGTATTGGCTAATCAAGATAAGGACAGTAAGGATTATATCAAAGCATACGGAAATATTGCTCCTCTTGATAAGGCTGTAGTTTTATCTGACAAGGATTTAAAAGAAATAATTATTAAGGGGCTTAAAGAAGAAGCAAAAAAAGTTTCCTTATTACTTTTAAATCAATATAATTCTCTTGAATTAATAAATGAGTTTTTAATACCTGCCTTGGATATTGTAGGTGAAAAATATGAAAAGCAGGAAATATTCCTGCCTCAGTTAATCAGAAGTGCTGAAACTGCAAAGGCAGTATTTGAAACAATTAAAGAAAAATCTGCAGGCAGTAAAGAAAAAAGCCAAGAGAAAAAAATACTCTTAGCTACAGTCCTTGGGGATATCCACGATATAGGAAAAAATATAGTAAAGCTTTTACTTGAAAATTACGGCTATAGAATTTTTGATTTAGGCAAAGATGTGGATATAAAAAAAATAGTTGAAACCGTAGGTAAAGAAAATATTAAATTAGTAGGTTTGAGTGCCTTAATGACAACAACCGTAAAAAATATGGAATATACAATAGAAGCATTAAAGAAAGAATTTCCGCAAATAAAAATCATGGTTGGAGGGGCTGTATTAACTGAGGATTATGCTCTTAAAATAGGAGCTGATTATTATTCAGATGATGCAAGAGGTGCTGTGGATATAGCAAAAGAAGTGTTCATCTGATTTTAGCTTCGTCATCCTGGGTGAAACTAGGACAAAGTATCTTTTTGCTTGTATCAAAAATAGGACCTTGAAATCATAAATTTCCAGGTCCTCCCCCCAAATACCAAATTCCGGCTATTCAGCTTCATAAACAAGCTTATTATTATTATCCTGCCTTAAGAATATTTTTTCTATTTCATCATCAATTAAGCTTTCAATATCATTTTGAAATTCGATATTAGCACTGATACTGCAATTGGAGCTTAAAATTCGAGGAACAGGCATAAGTTCACACTTTATATTATCGTTCTTGCATTTTCTGTCAAATTTAATTGCGCCAGAATGTGTAAAGAATAAAACAGTGTAAACCATATTACTTTCTTGCCTCTATTATATAAAGGTCATCTGCTTCTGTTGAAGATGCAGAGTAGCCGGCACTTTTTAAAAATCTTTCCACATTTCCTTTAGCTGTAGTATTATCTACTATTATATCCAAACCTTCAGGATTTTCTTCCAATGATTTTTTAGTCATCAATACAGGCTGGGGGCAGCTCATGCCGCATGTATCTATTTTTTTCATCTTTATCCTCCTGTTAATTGTTTGCATTTAACAAACTGTTTTTTACTTTTACCAAACCTTCTGAATTGAAATATGAAACAAGTCCCAACAATGCAAAGCATATAAAGACAGCAATTTTTCCGTTTGCAGTTACGCCGGCTGCACTTGATGCTAAACCAAAGTTATGAGCAATAGCAGCTCCTACTATCATTCCCATTATAGTAATTACAGAGTCTGTATTTCCCTCTCCGGACAATATTAATTGTCTTAACGGGCATCCTCCCAATAAGACAGAACCCCAGCCAACAAGAGCCATACCTAAGAAATTCCATAAGCCATCAGTGTGTGCTACCGGTTGCCCTTCAAACCCAAGCTTGAAGTATCCGAAAATTAAATTTGCTGCAAAATTAAATACTATGATAGATATAAATCCAACCAATAGATATGAATCTTTGAAAAGTATCATATCTCGGGTTCCACCAACCATGCATAATCTGGTTTTTTGTGCTAAAGCGCCAACTATCAAACCTGCTGCCAAAGATATTATTAAAGGTGCATGCATTGAGCCGGGACCTTTTTCACTGAAAAATATGAATGCAGGTGATGCTGCTAAAAGAACTAACAGACCAACATTAAAAGCCGGAAAAGCATAGCCTTCCAATTTATTTATTTTATAGCTTCTTTTAAGAGAAAATCCTTTGTCCAAGAATTTAACTCCAACAAATATTCCTGCAACAAATCCTGCAATACCAAATAAAGCATTTAGATCTCCCCCACCAAGTCTTAATACCATTCTTAAAGGGCATCCCAAGAATATCAATGCTCCAATCATTACTGCAATTCCCAACAAAAACCTGGTAAAAGGCGAAGATCCTCCCTTTGTTTGAAACTCTTTGTTTTTTAAAGAAATAAAAAATGCTCCCAATACAAGCCCTATAATTTCCGGCCTTATGTACTGAACAACATCTGCTCTATGCAAACCTATACCTCCTGCGATATCTCTTAAAAAACAAGCTATACAAAAGCCCATATTTGCAGGATTTCCAAAGTAAACCAGTAAGGTTGATATAATTCCTATTAATCCGCCTGCAATGATAATTCCTTTTTTGTCTTTCATTTAATCCTCCCTGTTTGATAAAAATATAAATAATTTATTAACAATGAAATTATATTATTAAAAATTGTTAAAGACAAGACATATAGAATTTTACAATAGTTAAGACATCAACTATTAAATATATTTATCAATATGAATAAAACCATGAATTTAAGCCAATTGTATTAAGGTAACGCAGCCGCTGCAAGCAAAAATCTTTAATTGAATAAAAATTTACAATATGTTAGAATGTTAAAGTAGTTTCCTGCAAAAAACAACAAAATATTCATTTTATTATAAATAATATACAAAGGAGCAAAAGCATGAAATATGTATACTTGGACAATGGAGCCACATCTTTTCCCAAAGCACCCGGAGTTGCGGAAAGTATGTTTGATTATATCCTTAATGTTGGAACAAATGTAAACAGAGGTGCCTACAGCTCCTCCTATAAGGCCGAGAATATAGTATATGAAACTCGAGAGCTGCTGTGTGAATTATTTAAATTTAACAAGCCTGAAAATGTTATATTTACAAAAAATATAACTGAAAGCATGAATGTTTTAATAAAAGGATTATTAAATGATAAGGACCATGTTATTGTTTCATCCATGGAGCACAATGCAGTCATGAGACCTTTAAATTCTTTGAGTAAAATGGAATACACCAGGGTTATATGTGACCAAACAGGGCAATTAGATATTGAAAATATTGAAAAGGCAATAAAAACAAATACAAGAGCAATAATAATGACCCATGCTTCAAATGTATGCGGAACAGTTTTGGATTTGGAAAAGGTAGGACAACTTTGTAAAAAGCATAATTTATTTTTTATAATTGACAGTGCTCAAACTGCAGGTTACTTAGATCTTGATTTTCAAAAATTAAATGCTGATGCACTTGGATTTACAGGCCATAAAAGCTTATTGGGACCTCAGGGGATCGGAGGATTTATTGTTAATGACAGATTGAATAAAGAAATGACAACCTTCATTCAAGGTGGTACAGGAAGCTTATCTGATACTGAAATACAACCTGACTATATGCCTGATAAGTTTGAAGCAGGAACCTTGAATATTCCCGGTATTTATGGATTAAATGCAGCTCTTAAATATTTGTTGAAAACAGGAATTGACAGTATTCAGGATAAAGAAACCAGGCTTATTAACAAATTTTTAGAGGGAGTACTCAATATTGGAAATATTAAAGTAATAGGTAAAAATACAAGCAAAGATAGAACAGGTATATTATCAATTGATTTTATCAATGATGACAATGGCATGGTTTCTCATGAGCTCAGCAAGGAATATGGCATTATGACAAGGAGCGGCATGCATTGTGCCCCCTCTGCACATAAAACATTGGGTACCTTCCCGCAAGGGACGGTCAGATTCTCAGTAAGTCATTTCACTACCGTGGAAGAAATAGATTATGCCATAGACTGTATTAACAGAATAGCAAATAATCATCTTTAAGATTATAAGCAGGGTGACAGCAACCCCGTCCCCTTGTCATAAAGGATGGAAGTTATGGAATTTAACCAATTGGAGAGTTTTATAA
>CAZTXR010000199.1:0-3855 GCA_964617605.1 uncultured Clostridia bacterium
GCCAATTTCATACCCTCCTCACGCCTTTATATATATTATTATATTTAGCATGTACAGAAGATATGACTTGAATTAATTAAATATATTTAATCTCATTTCATCATTATTATACCTGCCATTAAACCTCTTTTTCCTTTTTGACCCCTGTGCGAGAAAAACAAGTCATTGTGACATTTTGTACACAAGCCTGCAACTTCAATGTTATTATAGCTCATTCCTTCATTAACCATATTATATTTATTGATTTCCCACAAATCAAAATGGTATTTTTCACCCTTTCTTATCATGAAATCCTTGTATTTTATATTTGTTGAAATAAATAAATCCGCCACATCCTTATCAACTTCAAAACAACACTGGCCTAAGGAAGGACTTATGGCTGCTTTTAAATCTGCCGGATTACTTCCTAACTCCACTAAGGCTTTTATAATTTTCCCTGTAATATTTAACACTGTTCCCTTCCAGCCTGCATGTGCTAAGGCTATAAGTTTTTTTACAGGGTCGTAAAAAAATACAGCATTACAATCTGCATGAAAGGACATTAAGGCAATATTTTTCTTGTCAGTATAAAGACCGTCTATATCTGTATACAGGGGGTCCATCATAGCTCTCCCCTTGTCACTTTCTGTTACATACCTGATATTGTTAGTGTGAGTTTGGTCTGTTTCAACAATATCATACAAATTTATACCTAAATTTGCAGCCATAATATGATAATTTTCTGCTGTATTTTCTTCATTATCACCTGTTCCAAAACCTAAGTTCATGGACTCATAGGAGCCTTTGCTGACACCGCCTTTTCTTGTGGTGAAACCGTGCAAGAGTTCATCATACCCTTCAAAAATCGGGAAAGTTAAATATTTAAAATTTTCTTTTTCATTTAATTTATACATATTGATACCTTTCTATATATTGACATTGTGGGCGATAGCATACACTTTGTCGCCCCCTGCCTATTATATCACACTCTAATCATTATTCTTATATCATTTCTGCAAAGGATATGTTAAAATAAGTAATATGGAATGCTTTAAAGGGAGCTTTTATGATTATTTCGCCTGTTTTTGATAAAGAAAGCAACAAACCACTATATATACAATTGTATGAATATATTAAAACAGAAATTACCTCCGGTTTGCTAAAACCTGATTCCAAGCTGCCTTCAATCAGGGAGGCTTCCTCAACCTTAAACTTAAGCAAAACAACCATTGAAAATGCATACAGCCAATTGGTGGCGGAAGGTTACATAGATAATTTGCCAAAGAAGGGTTACTTTGTATGCGATTTAAGCGAATATAACTTTAATGTTAAAGAATTGCACAAAAATTCAGTAGAAGAATATGAAGAAATTATTTATTTAAATGACGGTGTTGACAAAGAAAGCTTTGACATTGCAAACTGGAAAAGAATATATAACAAAGTGATCTCAGACAATAAAACAAATATATACAATAGCTGCTCCATTCAAGGGGAGGAATTTTTAAGGGAAGAAATTGCTAATTTCGTAAATACCATGCGGGGCGGTCACACAGATGCAAGACAGGTAGTAATCGGAGCCGGCGTTCAGTACCTATTGGGAATACTGATTGGAATTATTGAAGAAGACTATAATATTGTCGCTGTTGAAAAACCCGGATTCAATAAAGCGGAATTTATTTTTGAAGACTATAATTTCAATATAAAGCATATTGAAATAACGGATAACGGCTTCCCGATTTCTGTACTTAGAAAAAGTGATGCAGAGGTTATTTATATCAGTCCCTCCCACCAATATCCCCTCGGCACCATTATGCCCGTAAATAAGCGAATGGAATTATTGGACTGGGCTTACAAAAGAAAGGGGCTTATTATCGAGGATGATTATGATTCCTTAATAAGATATGGAGGTATGCCTATACCAAGCCTTCAAGGTCTCGACAAAAACGACTGTGTTGTCTATCTTGGCTCCTTTTCCAAGATGCTTCTTCCATCCCTCCGAATAAGCTTCATGATAATCCCAAAAAGGCTCTTGCCTAAATATAATAAAATAAAAAACCGCCACACACAATCTACTTCCAAAGTTGACCAGATAGTTCTTGCACATTTTATGAAGGAAGGTTATATGGTCAAGCATCTTCGTAAAATCAAACGTATTTATAAAAGGAAAAACTTATCGCTTTTATCCAGTTTAAGGGATGTAATGAAGGATAATTTAGAGGTAATAAGCTCTGACTCGGGACTTCATATTGTATGCCAGGCAAAAACCCATAAGGATGAGCAACAAATAATAAAAGATGCGCAAGATTTACGCATCCTTATAAATATAATCAAATATACAAACAATAATCTCATGTTTTCCCTAAACTACAGCGGTATTGATTTAAATGAAATACATGAGTTCACGAAACTGTTACAAAAGGTATTGTTGGAATAATTCTATAGAATTATCCTGAACTTTGTACTTGAGATTCTTCACATGCGTTCAGAATGACACTAACGTGTTTATAGCGATGATTGTACCTTTTCTTTTTTTACTGCCTCTTTATTTTTGAACAAATCCTTGTACAATTCACCTGCCAATAATGGTATGAATGAAAATACCGTTACTGTCTGCCAGTCGCGAAGCGTTAATGGCACAACATCAAATATCTTATTTAATGATGGTATGTATAAAACTACAGCCGTTAACACGAATGATGCAAATACTGCCTGTATCATTCTTATATTGCTGAAAAGCCCTATTTTAAACAAGGTGTATGTCTGTGACCTGGAAGAGAAGGCTCTTAGCAGCTCTGATAATATCAAAGTTGTAAATACTACCGACCTTGCATGGATTAAGCCGCTTCCTGTACCATACATGCGCATTGCCCAATAATATGTGTAAAGGGAGGCAATTGATATGGCAAGGGCCTGAAATACAATTCCACCAATCATTTCCTTATCAAGAATTGCTTCATTGGTCTTTCTTGGGGGCTCTTTCATAATACCCGGCTCTGCCTTTTCAACTCCCAAGGCCAAGGCGGGAAAACTGTCGGTAACAAGATTTAGCCACAAAAGCTGTATGGGTAAAAGAGGAACCTCCCAGCTCAATAAGATGCTTACAAATACAAGCAGAATTTCACCTATATTGCAGCTTAAGAGAAAGAATACAAACTTCTTGATATTGGAAAAAATTATTCTTCCTTCTTCAACTGCATTTACTATGGTTGCAAAATTATCGTCCGTCAGTATAAGGTCTGCCGTATTTTTAGCCACATCCGTTCCCGTGATTCCCATTGCGACGCCTATATCTGCCTTCTTAAGGGCAAGAGCATCGTTGACCCCATCCCCTGTCATAGAAGTAATATGTCCGTTTTCTTTTAATGCTGTTACTATTTTAACTTTATGCTCAGGAGATACTCTGGCATAAACCTTTGTTTTCTTTACAAGTTCTCTCAATTCTTCATCCGAACATTTATCTAAGTCCTCACCCATTATAGCCTGGCCTTTATTTTCTGCCATTCCCAATTCCTTTGCAATGGCATAGGCAGTCTCCTTATAATCTCCTGTAATCATAACAGTTTCAATTCCTGCCTGTTTGCAAAGGACCATGGACTCTTTTACCTCGGGTCTCGGGGGGTCAATCATTCCAAACAAACCAACAAATATCATGTCCTTTTCAACCTGCTCAAAGTTAGGATGTTCAGGCATTCTGTCCCATACCTTATAGGCGGCTGATAAAACCCTCAGGGCTGACCGGGCAAATTTAGTATTTACAGCCAATACATTTGCTTTTAATTCATTATTAAAATCAAGAATTTTGCCGTTTAGTGCAATTTTGCTGCATTTATTTATAACAATATCAGGTGCTCCCTTTGTAAATGAAACAATTTTTCC
>CAZTXR010000200.1:0-3843 GCA_964617605.1 uncultured Clostridia bacterium
AAAAATTAGGATTAAATAAAGATGAAGTTGTAATAGTTTCAGGTATAGGATGTTCTTCAAGGGCCCCGGGATATTTGGATTTTAACACTTTGCATACAACTCACGGACGAGCATTGGCATTTGCAACAGGTATTAAACTAGCCAATCCCAAGCTTCATGTTATAGTAATTATGGGAGACGGTGACAGCTCTGCCATAGGAGGAAACCACCTTATACATGCCGCGAGAAGAAATATAGACATTACTACAATTGTTTTTAATAATAATATTTATGGAATGACAGGCGGTCAATTTTCTCCTACAACTCCATTTGGCGATTTGGCAACTACAGCTGCTTACGGTAATATTGACAAACCTTTTGACTTATGCAATTTAGCCCAGGGTGCGGGAGCAACATTTGTAGGCCGGGGAACCGCTTATCATGCACCATTAATGCAAAAATTAATAGAGAAGGGATTGCAAAATAAGGGATTTTCCTTTATTGAAGGGTTAAGCTTGTGTCCCACTTACTACGGCAGGAAGAATAAAAAGGGTAATGCTTTTAAAATGCACACTTTTTTAAAGGAAAACTGTGTTGATATAAAGGTAGTTGAAAAAGACCCCGAAAAAGGAAAAAATAAAATTTTATTAGGGGAATTTTACAACAATCCAAAGCCCGAATATATAGAGAGTTATCAAGTCATTATTGATAAGCTTCAGGGATAGGGGGAAAAAATGGAAAAATTTGAAATCAGACTTAGCGGTTCAGGAGGGCAGGGGGTAATTTTAGCAGCCATAATAATTGCAGATGCTGCAATTGAACAAGGTTTAAATGCTATACAAACGCAGTCCTACGGTCCTGAAGCAAGGGGCGGCTCCAGCAAAGCGGAGGTTATAATAAGCACCGAAGAAATAAACTACCCAAAAATTACAAAAGCAAATATTCTTCTTTCGCTAACCCAGAATTCATACGAAAAATATGTTTCATCTTTAGGAAAAGATGGTATACTGATAGTAGATGATAGTATTAAATTAAAGGGAGATGAACCATTTACAGTTTATAGTCTGCCTATACTTAAAAGTGCAGCAGAAAAATTTGAAACAGGCATGGTTGCAAATATTATTTCAATTGGTGCTATATACGCACTTTTAGGAGATATAATAGAAAAGGACTTCATGGTAGAGTCTATAGTTGGAAGGGTTCCTCCAGTGACTGTCAGAAAAAATATTGATGCTTTTGAAGAAGGAATAAGATTAATCAGAGGGTATTATGAGCAGTGACTTAATAAGTATTATAAAGAATAATTTTCATAAATTCAGCAAGGGTCAAAAACTTATAGCCCAATTTATTATTGAGCATTATGATAAGGCTGCATTTATGACTGCAGCAAAAATCGGAGAAACTGTAGATGTAAGTGAATCAACGGTAGTCAGATTTGCATCAAGCTTAGGATATGCAGGCTTTCCCGAAATGCAAAAAGCACTTCAAGTGCTTATTAAAAACAAGCTTACAACCGTGCAAAGAATTGGTCTTAACGATGATGTCAATGATAAGGTAAAGTTGCATAAGAAAATACTTAAGAATGAAATGAACAACATGCGTTATTTGTTTGAGCATTTTGAAATTGAAGCATTAGACAAGGCAACAGAGCTTATTTTAAATGCAAACAGAGTATTCGTATTGGGACTTAGAACATCATCAACACTGTCCAATTATCTTGGTTTTTATTTAGATGTAATTTTGGATGATGTAAAGGTTCTAAACAACAGCGGTGTCAACTCTTTGTATGAGGAAATCATAAGAATTAAAGAAAATGACTTATTAATTGTAATCAGTTATCCCAGATACTCCAGAACAACAATTGAGGCAGCGCGTTTTGTTAAGGAACACAAGGCAAAGGTAGTTGCAATTACTGACACTGAGGAATCTCCTGTATACTCTTTGGCAGATGCATCATTATTGGCTAAAAGCAATATAGTTTCCTTTGTTGATTCATTAGTTGTTCCATTAACAATTATAAATAATTTGATAATAAATATAAGCTTAAGAGAAAAAGAAGATATAGTTGAATACTATAATTCTCTTGAAAAACTTTGGGATAATCACAGTATATATCAAAACTTTTAAGCAAAGATTACACACCATGACACTTTCATTGTCATTAGGGAAAAAGGACAGAATGTCCTTTTTTAGTATGCGGACATTCCTAAAAGTTTTTGTTGTTATATTTTCTTTTATGTAATATAATATTGAATGTTAAAAAGAAAGGATATTATGATGATAATCGCAATAGACGGACCCTCAGGAGCCGGAAAAAGCACTGTTGCAAAGCTGTTAAGCAAAGAACTTGGATTTGAGTACATCGATACAGGGGCTATGTATAGGGCTCTTGCATATAAGGCATGCAAACAGAATATTGATATTAATGAAAATGAAATAAAAGAAATGCTTGATAAAACCAAAGTTACATATTATGACAATCAAATATTTCTTGACGGAGAAAATGTTGAAAAACAAATAAGAGAAGAAGTAATATCAAAAGCTTCTTCCAAAATATCCGCCCTTAAAATTGTTAGGGAAAAAATGGTTGAACTTCAAAGAAGTATTGCAAAGGATAAAAATGTAATTTTAGACGGACGGGATATTGGGACAATAGTATTTCCTAATGCAGATTACAAATTTTATATAACCGCATCCCCTGAAGAAAGAGCAAAAAGGCGTTTTGAACAGCTGAAGCTCAGCAATATAGAAGCAGATTACCAAAATGTTCTTCATGATATTATAAAGCGGGATGAAAATGATTCAACAAGGCAGTTTTCTCCTTTAAAGAAGGCAGAGGATGCCATATTGATTGACACTGACAATATGGATATACAATCAGTTATAAAAACTATTGCCCAATGCATCGGAGGAAATAATGTTTTATAAAATGGCAGTGAATCTTATGAAGGTACTTGTATTTTTTATATTTGATTTAAAAGTTCACAATAAAGAGAATCTTGACAATACAGAGGGTGGTTTAATAGTTTGCGGAAATCATATTTCCATGATTGACCCTGTAATATTGGCCATATCAACAAAAAGGCAAATTCACTATATGGGCAAGAAAGAATTGTTTGAAAGCAAATTTTGGTCATTTATATTTAGAAATTTAGGTGCATTTCCTGTTGACCGGCATGGAGTGTCTTTGTCTGCAATTAAAAGCTCCTTGAATGTTTTGAATAATGGCGGTGTTCTTGGAATATATCCGGAAGGTACCAGGATCAAAAATGGCTACGATGAAGAAAATGCAAAACCCGGAATTGCATTGATAGCTAACAGGGCAAAAGTAAAAGTATTACCTGTATATATTGAAGGTACCTATAAGTTCAGAGGGAAATTAAACTTTTATATAGGAAAAGAAAAAGACTACTTTAAAAATTACGACGGAAAAATGGACACTGAAAAGTATACTCAAATAGGCAAGGAAATATTGAATGATATATATAGTTTAAAGAAGGTAAGCAATGAAAATAATAGTTTCAGAGTATAATGGTTTTTGCGGAGGTGTGAAGGCTGCGGTATTAAAAGCAGACAAAATACTCAGTGAAGAAAATAAGCTCTACAGCTATGGAGAAATTATTCACAACAAAGATGTGGTGGATAGATTAGAGAGTAAAGGGATGGTCATTGTTGATGACCTGCCGGATGTTAACGATGCAAAACTCTTAATCAGAAGTCATGGTGTAGGAAAACACATTTATGACAAGTTGAAAGAAAAAAATATAGAAATTGTAGATGCAACTTGTGTAAAAGTTAAAAAAATTCATAAAATAGTTGAAGAATTCAAAAATAACGATTACAATATAATTGTTGTGGGAGATG
>CAZTXR010000201.1:0-3828 GCA_964617605.1 uncultured Clostridia bacterium
CCTTCTTCTCTTAAACTTTGCTTTGGCTCAATAAATGTTCTTTTTGCATATCTGTTTTTTATGAGCCCAAGACCGTAAGGTATATTTAATTCTTCTGCATATCCCAAGGCAGCAGGGGTTCCTGAATCCGGTACACAAAAAACCAAGTCTGCTTTTATTGGAGCTTCCTTCGCTAATAATCTTCCTGAATTATACCTTGTTTCATATACATTTACACCGTCCAAATTACTGTCCGGTCTTGCAAAATATACATGTTCAAATATACAAAGAGTCTGCTTTGCATATTTTGTGGATTTAATACTTTCAACTCCATTTTCATTTATTACTACAGTTTCGCCGGGCTCAATATCCCTTATGAACTCTCCGCCCATAGCTGTAATCCCACAGCTTTCGGAGGCTAAGAGGTATCCGTCCTCCCTTTTTCCAAGACAAAGAGGCCTTAGTCCGTAGTTGTCCCTGATACCTATAAGTTCTTTTTCTGTCATAATTGCAAATGCATAGGCACCTTTTACAACTTCCATTGTTGTTTGAATGGATTTGACGATATTACCCTTGTAATTTCTTGAAATCAAATTTGCTACAACTTCAGAATCAGTAGCTGTTTGGAATATAACACCCTCGTTTTCAAGGATTTCTCTTAAAGAATCTGCATTAACCAAATTTCCGTTGTGTGCTAAGGCTATGGAGCCTTCCCTATATCTGACCACCAAAGGTTGTGAATTTTGTATTTCGCTTTCTCCGTGAGTGGAATATCTCACATGTCCTATAGCAATATCACCTGCAAATTTGTCAATAACCTCGGGTTTTAAAACATCTGTAACCAATCCCATGCCCTTATGAAATTCAATTCTTCTTTCAGTATGAATAGCAATTCCCGCACTTTCTTGTCCGCGATGCTGAAGTGCAAACAGTCCATAGTATATGAGCTGGCTTGTAATATCCTTATTGCTGGTATAAACCCCTACAACCCCGCATTCTTCATGCAATTTATCATCTTCTAAATACATAATATCTCCTTAATTGGGGACCTACCTTTTATCTGCAAAGACTATCCCCCTCCCCCTTCCTATAAAAGGTGTGTCCCCTTTCCTATTTTAGTTTCTCGTTTAATTTTTTGTCTTTTTCAATTACCTTTTCAGCCATTTGTTTTTTATAATCTGAAAATTTAACTCTTAATTCTTCGTATTTTACGGATAATATTTGAACAGCCAACAAGGCAGCATTTTCCGCACCGTTAATACCGACCGTTGCAACAGGCACTCCGGGAGGCATTTGAACAATTGATAGTAAGGAATCCATTCCATCTAATTCTGTGGATTTAATCGGAAGGCCGATAACAGGTACAGTGGTGCACCCCGCCAATACTCCCGGCAAATGGGCAGCTTTTCCGGCTGCTCCTATTAGAAGCTCATAGCCCTTACTGTATGCATTTTTCGCAAACTCTAAAGCTTCATAGGGCGTTCTGTGAGCTGATATTACTCTTACATCTGTTTCTACTCCAAAATCCTTCAAAATATTGTAACCTTTTTCCACTATCGGAAAATCTGAATCGCTTCCCATAACTATTGCTATTTTCATAATTCCTCCCTTATTTAAAGTATTTTACACCTGATTCAAAGATTAACTGTTCCTTATTGCCGGGAATATTTTTATATATATTCTCATCAAGTCTTTCCGAATGTGCCATTTTACCGAATACTCTGCCGTCAGGACTTGTAATTCCTTCTATTGCTTCTTTAGAACCGTTTAGATTGTAAAATCCGTCATAGGTTGGAGCCTTGTCTTTATCAACATATTGACTTGCTATCTGTCCCTTTTGCTTTAATTTTTCAATCCATTCATCACTTGCAGCAAAACTGCCTTCTCCGTGAGACACAGGCAGATAATGGGTGTCTCCTATGTTGCAGCCGTTTAACCAAGGGGATAAATTGCTTACCACCTTTGTTTGAACAAATGATGATACATGACGTCCGATCTTGTTGTATGTCAATGTTGGATAACCCTCTTCCATATCAGTGATTTCACCAAATGGAACCAGTCCCAACTTGATTAATGCTTGGAATCCATTGCATATACCTATAATTAATCCATCCCTCTTCTTTAACAAATCCGTAACTGCATCCTTAAGAAGCTCATTTCTGAATACTGCTGCTATAAATTTGCCTGAGCCTTCCGGCTCGTCACCCGCACTGAAGCCTCCGGGAAATGCAATAATTTGGGACTCTCTTATTAATTTGTTCATTTCTTCAATTGAATCCTTAACATCTTGAGAGCTTAAATTTTTAAAAACAAATATTTCAGCTTCCGCCCCTGCTTTTTCAAAGGCTCTTTTAGTGTCATACTCACAGTTTGTTCCCGGGAAAGCAGGGATAAATACTCTTGGTTTTGCAAATGTTAATTTAGGCTTAAGAGTACTTTTTTTATCAAAGCTGTAATCTTTTATTGTTCCTTCTAAATCCTTTTTAAGAGGGAATATATTATTTAAAGGCTCCAACCAAGTGTCTTTAATTTCTTGTAAAGTTATACACATATCCTTGATAGAAATTTCTTTTTCAATAGTAGTGCATCCTATTTCAATGCAATCATCCAATAATAAGTTTTTTGTTTCCAAAATAATATCACCGTAACTTGAATCAAAGTATTCATGGATAGAAGTATCAGTTGCCTTAAATCCAATTTCATTTCCTAATGTCATTTTGCTTAAGGCCTCAGCGATACCACCAAATCCTACTGTATGAGCACTTAAAACTTCTCCCGACTTAACTGCTTCATAAATTGCCGAATATTTCAATTTAGTATCATCAAAATCAGGAATATTATTTTTATCCTTTTTAATTTTTACCAATATAACCTTGCTGTCAGCTTTCTTAAATTCAGGTGAAACTATATTTTTAACATCCGCCACTGACACTGCAAAACTTATGAGTGTCGGGGGAACATTTATATCCTTGAAGGTTCCTGACATGCTGTCCTTGCCTCCTATAGCAGGTATTTTAAGACCGTGCTGAACCTTAAGCGCTCCCAATAAGGCACTTAAAGGTTTCCCCCATCTATCGGGCTCCTTGTTAAGCTTTTCAAAATACTCCTGGAATGTAAGCCTTATATTTTTATAATCGCCACCCATTGCAACAATTTTAGCAACAGAGTGTAGGACTGCATAAATTGCTCCGTGATAAGGGCTCTCTTTAGAAAGATAAGGGTCAAAACCATATGCCATTAAGGAGCAAGTACTTGTAATGCCATTTTCAACAGGTATTTTTGCAGCCATTCCTTCTGCGGGAGTAAGCTGGGTTTTGCCTCCAAACGGAACCAATACAGTACCCGCCCCAACCGTTGAATCGAATTTTTCTGTCAATCCTTTTTGGCTTGCAACATTTAAATCCTTTAAGTTTTCAATCCATAAGTCTTTTAAAGCATTGCTTTTTAATTTTCTTATGTATTTTGTGTTAAGGGGTTCTTTAATTTCAACATTTGTTTTTTGTTTTACACCGTTTGTATCCAAGAAGTCCCTGCTTATATCAAGTATCGTCTTGCCTCTCCATGTCATTTTAAGCCTTCTGTCATCAGTAACCTCTGCAATTACCGTTGATTCAAGATTTTCTTCATGGGCATATTCACAAAACTTATCCGCATCTTCTTTTTTTACAACAACAGCCATTCTTTCTTGGGATTCAGATATTGCTAACTCAGTTCCGTCTAAACCATCATATTTTTTCGGCACTAAATCAAGATTTATGTTTAATCCATCGGCCAATTCTCCTATAGCAACAGAAACTCCTCCTGCACCAAAATCATTGCATTTTTTTATTAATTTACTTACATTTTTAT
>CAZTXR010000202.1:0-3823 GCA_964617605.1 uncultured Clostridia bacterium
TTCTTAATATGCGTACACAAATAGAATGAAATGTTCCAATCCACATTTTATCAATTGAATATTCAATCAGCTTGCTTATTCTTTCCTTCATTTCATTTGCTGCTTTATTGGTAAAAGTTATTGCAAGTACTTCCCAAGGCATTGCCTTGCCTGATTCAATCAGATATGCTATGCGGTGGGTCAGGACCCTTGTTTTGCCTGTTCCTGCCCCTGCAATAACCAATATGGGGCCCTTGTCATGAGAAGCTGCTTCTCTTTGTTTTTCATTTAATGAATCCAGTAATTCCATCTTTCCTCCGTATTCCGTTACAAGTGCGGAACATTCCTTGTGTCCCTCTTCCACTCTTCCACTATTATATCATAATCGAACATAGGTCTCAATAACTTTAGATGTTCAATTTTTTAGTGATTTTAAGAATATATTTGTTTATCATCAATAAATTTAGGTATAAGTATATTAGAATGTTAATTTTTATAAGGATATAAGGAGGGAGCTATGGAAAAAATTTTAGTGCCGATAGACGGCTCAGCCGCTTCTTTGAAAGCTGCAGCCCAAGCTTTCGAAATTGCAAGAAAATACAAGAGTGAAATTGTAATTTTTCATGTTTTTATTGAACCTGACATTGATATGTACAATAAATTTGGTGTTGTAATAGACCCTGCTATGAACAAAATGAAAAACAAACTTAAAGACAATGAAAATAAATTATTGGATATGGTAATCAATAATTTGGACAGTTCAGGCCTTACTGTCAAGAAAAAGATTGTTTCCGGTGTGGCTTATGAAGAAATCCTTAAGGAAGCTGCCGAAGGCAAATACGATTTGATAGTAATAGGACAAAGAGGATATTCAAAAATTAAGCGTTTCTTTGTGGGTTCCCAAACAATACGTGTTATATCAGATGCACCTTGTTCTGTATTGGTAGTACATGAATGAAATATAGATTAAACTAAAATTGGAGGTTTTTATGAGAAAGCTGTTAATTCCCATCGATGGTTCACCGGCATCCGTCAAAGCTGCTGAAAAGGCAATAGCATTAGGCAAATTAATCGACTCCGAACTTATATTTGTAACGGTTGTAAACATGCCTTCTGAAGAAAAATATGTACGCTTCGGTATGAATGTTGAACAACAGTTTATTGCAAATAAAAAAGAAATGCTTGCCAAATTAATTCAAGAAGAAACAAAAATGCTTAAAATTGTTGTTAGAAATTTAGATACAAATGATTTAAAAGTAACTCAAAAAGTGCTTGTTGGAAAGGCTGCCGCAGAAATAACAAAAATTGCGGAAGAGGAAAAAGCTGACTATATTTTCATGGGGAAGCGAGGATTTTCCTCTGTTGAAAGACTCTTTGTAGGCTCAGTAACTCAAAAGGTGATAGCATCAGCACCATGTCCGGTAATAGTGGTAAACGGATAACCCTTGGGTGACTGCCAGTAACCCGAGTTACCTTTTTGTCATCCTAAGCACAAGGAAGGGTCTCATTTTTTGCTTAATGAGATCCTTCATGCTAAGGCTCATCACCAAATACACTTTAAAAATTCTTCTTTTGTGATTTTGCCTAAATATTCACCTATTATTACATTCTCCAAGGTTTCATTAACTTCATCCACATCATACTTAATGCCCGTAAGCTTTCCTTCCAATTCCTTTATATCATTTTTGCCGAAAAAGTCACCGTAAATTTTACAGTTTTCAATTATTCCCTTCACCACATGAAGCCTTACTTCGACACCGCCACCTTCAAATCTCTTGTAGACCTTGTAATTAAATTCCGGAGAGTTTCCAAAATTCCATTCCCAAGTCCCATATTTTTTTTCAACCATTTCTTGAATATTATTTATATCATTTTCAGATAATTCATATATTTCAACAGGTTGTTTGAAATATTCAAAAATATTATTTAAAAGAACTTGCTTAAATTTCAGGACATCAATATCATCCTTAACATATGGCTTAATATTAGTGACCCTGCTGGATACAGACTTAACACCTTTTGATTCGATTTTATCTCTTTTTACATTTAAAACTTTAGATAAGATATCTAATCTTGAATCAAAAAGTAGGGTTCCATGGTTCAAAACCCTTCCTTTAATAAGACTTTGAGCAATACCTGAAAACTTCTTGCCATCTATGACAATATCGTTTCTGCCGGATAATTCACAGTTTACTCCTAACTTCTCCAAGGCCTTGACTATAGGCCTATTGTAAGTTTTAAAATCAATTAAATTACTTTGTGCTTCAGTGATAAATGAAAAATTTAAATTGCCTAAATCATGGTAAACAGCTCCACCGCCGGTTACCCTTCTTACAACATTTATATTGTTTTCTTTAACATAATCAATGTTTATTTCTTCAATAGTATTTTGGTTTTTACCAACAATTATAGAAGGTTCGTTTCTCCACAACAAAACAAAATCTTCATCTAAATTTTTAAAAATATATTCTTCAAAGGCTAAGTTATAATAGGGATCAGTAGAATTATTTTCAATAAATTTCATAGTCTCTCCTTGTTTACATAATTTAATTTATGTTAACCGTTAATTATAAAGGGGCAACCGGAGACCTTAGTCTCCAAGTTTACTTAATTAAATTTATGTAACCTAATTTTGTAAATTATATTATAGAAGTTTGTATAATTCAATAAAAAATAAAGGTTCTTTTTGATTGTTTTCAATCAAAAGAACCTTCTGCAAAACACTGAGTTTTTATCTGCTTGCTTCGAATTGCTGTATTAATTTAACAAACAGCTCCGGAACCTTCATCATATTTTCCGGCGTTTCCACATATGAAATACGGAATTGAGTACTTCCCGGATTGTTCTCACCTTTTGCAATATCATAGAATCCTTTCATAGGTGCAACCAATAAAGTTGTTTGTACCCCGTCTATATCTACAACACCTTCTCCTGCACTGTATAAACAGAAATCTATTGCATCAAAGCCGGGTTTTACAATATTTCTAACATCCATTACTGTGTAAATTGATGCATCCGGGCTTGAAACAATCAAATTAGGCTCTAATTTCTTTAATTCAGCTGATACCTTTTTGATTATACCTCCGTAGTAATCACGAAGATTCTTGCACCAGTCTGCAATTTGTTCTTTTGTCTCATGAGCTAATGCTCCAAATATATACTGTCCGATTGCATTTGCACAAAGGTTGGCAGTATATTCCGCTGTGCATCGATTGCTGAATTCAGGGCTGTCAGTAATAACGGCACCTATCCTTAAGCCGCATGCATTCCATACCTTTGAAGTTGTTTCAATGCTTATTCTTCTTCCTTCAATACCCGGTACTTCCTTGTCTGTTAATCCCCAAATACTTACTAATTCGCTGCCTTCAACATAGTATAATTCACGATAAGCTTCGTCACTTACCATCCACATATTATATTTTACGCAAAGCTCTGCCAATGATATAAGGGTTTTCTTGTCATAAAGCTGTCCTGTAGGGTTGTCATATGGAATAACAAGAAGTGCCCCCGGTTTGTTAGCTTTAATAACTTCTTCTATTTCGCCAATTTCCGGAAGGCTGAACTTTCCATCTTCGTTTAAATACCTTTTAACCGTAACAGTTTTACGACCTACTCTTTCAGCAAATGAAATATAGTTAGTATATGCCGGGTCAATCATCATCAGGGGTTTTTCATCTGTTCCCGCAGGCCCGCAAACTCCCATTATTAACAATTCCATTCCGGTTGAACCGCCATCAGTAACTGTTACATGCAATTTGCTTGTATCGAATCCTTCGCATTTTAGGATGTTTTTAAATGCTTCCTGTGTTTCATCAAATCCGCCGGTGGCGGTATATCTGATTAC
>CAZTXR010000203.1:0-3798 GCA_964617605.1 uncultured Clostridia bacterium
AGGGGGACATTGTTTTAAATGGCTAAAACAAAAGAAGCAAACAAAACAAATAAAGCAAAAGTAAGCACAAGAAAAAAAAGTACAAGCACAAAAGAAGCCAAAAATAATATTTTACAGAAAGAAATAATGGGTATTTTTATTGTTGCTTTTGCGGTATTCATGATTATTGTTACTAGGAAAGAAGCTCAAACAGGAATAATCGGAAGAAGCATAAATTTATTCACGCATTCGGCATTTGGTGCAGGCTCAGGGGTCTTGCCCTATTTTATCTTAGCTATCGGTATTATGAGACTCTTAAATATAATAATTTTAAATGATAATAATCAAATAGCTGCAATCATAGGTTTCTTTATATGCTTTATCATATTTAAAGCAGTATCGGATATGGAAGTTTACAGACAAATTACAAGCATAAGCACTTTTAATGAATTGGTAAAATCATCTCTTGAACTAGGGATGCTAAATAAAGGGGGAGGCGTTTCAGGGAATACAATTACATTTTTATTTGACAAGCTTTTAGGTAAAAAGGGAACCTATGTAGCTTTAGGAGCTATTACATTTTCTTTGATTGTACTTCTTACAAATCAGAGTATTATCGGTATATGTAAACTAATAAGCAATTACATTAAAAAATTCTTTAATGTAATATATAAATTCATATTTACTGAAGCTGAAGTAACAAAAAAAGATAAACCTAAAAAACAGGCGGAAGAAAATATTAAAATTTATGATTATATGAGTTCAAACACAGATAAACAAAAAGGTGAAATTACTCAACTTAAAATAGAGGATATTCAAAAAACGGATAATAAAACAGAAACAAAAACGGAAGCAGTAAAGCCTGTTGAAGATAATAAAGAAAGAGAAAAAGAAAAATTTGAAAAAAAAGAAATTACAGATGATATAATCACAATTGCAGGAACAAAAACTGACAACTACAAACTGCCTTCAATTAAATTATTAGATCCTTTACCGCTTCACGTGAGGGGTGATAAGGAAGACCTAAAAAAAGAGGGAGAAAAATTAATTGAAACATTAAACAACTTTAATATTCCATGCAACATATTGCAAATAAATAAGGGACCCACTATTACCCGGTATGAAATTCAGCCTGCTCCCGGCATTAAAGTAAGCCGTATAACGGCTTTGTCAAATGATATAGCATTAGCGCTTGCTACAAGTGATATACGTATGGAGGCCCCTATACCCGGCAAAGCTGCAATTGGCATAGAGGTTCCAAACCGTTCTAAAACAAGTGTGTACTTAAGAAGTATTATTGAATCAAAGGAATATAAATCTGTTTCAACAAATCTTCCCTTCGCATTGGGTAAAGATATAGCAGGCAAAAATATTATTGCGGCCATTGACAAAATGCCCCACCTCTTAATAGCAGGAGCTACGGGCTCCGGTAAAAGTGTCTGCATTAATTCGCTTATTATGAGTATTTTGTTTAAGGCAAAACCCGATGAAGTTAAATTGATACTTATAGACCCAAAGGTAGTTGAGTTAAGCATTTATAACGGCATTCCCCACCTGTTGATCCCTGTTGTTACAGATCCAAGAAAGGCTGCAAACGCACTAAACTGGGCAGTATCTGAAATGACAAATCGCTACAAAATTTTTGCGCAAAACAGCGTAAGGGATATAAGTTCTTACAATGAAAGAATGGTAAGGGAAAATCAGGAAAAGATGCCTCAAATAGTTATAATTATTGATGAGTTGGCAGACTTGATGACTGTTGCCTCCGCAGAAGTTGAAGAATATATTACACGCATTGCTCAGCTTGCGAGAGCCTGCGGCATGCACCTTGTCATAGCTACACAGAGGCCTTCTGTAGACGTTATAACAGGCGTTATCAAGGCAAACATACCTTCGCGCATTGCATTTGCAGTTTCATCACATATTGATTCAAGGACCATTTTGGACAGCGGGGGAGCAGAAAAACTCCTTGGCAAGGGAGATATGTTATATCACCCAATCGGCCTTCCAAAGCCCGTAAGAATTCAAGGCACCTTTATATCAGACGATGAAATAAAGAGGGTTGTAGACTCAATCAAGGAGCAGCAGATTGAAATGAAAACAGGCAAACAAAATGAAATTATAAAAGAAATAGAAAATCAAACAAACAACGAAGAAGTTGATGAATACTTAGAGCAAGCGATAGATATGGTGGTAAATGACGGTCAGGCATCAGTATCCTACATTCAAAGAAAATTTAAGGTAGGTTATTCAAGGGCCGCTCGAATTATTGACCAGCTTGAGGAAAGAGGTATTGTGGGGGGGCATGAGGGCAGCAAGCCCAGGAAGGTTCTCATTACATCAGAAGAATTAGACCAAATGAGAGGAAATTAATATATCAATGAAAAAAATATACATGCATTCATTGGGATGTTCGAAGAATTTAGTTGATTCTGAAAACATGCTGGGCATACTTACAAAAAAAGGATTTAAAGTAACAGATTTTGCAGATAAAGCGGATTATATCATAATAAACACCTGCTCCTTCATAAATGATGCACAGCAGGAATCAGTAAATGCAATACTTTCTGCAGCAGATATAAAAAACAACATAAATAAAAAAGCAAAAATAATAGTTACAGGCTGCTTGTCTCAAAGATTTGGAGAAGAGTTGGGAAAAGAAATACCTGAAGTGGATATTATAGTAGGAACCGGCGGTTTTGAGAAGATCAACGAATATATTGAAAAATATGAAAAAACAAAGTCGCAATTGGTAGATACAGCCTTTGAATTAGATATTGACAAGGATATTCCGAGAAATTCATTGACTGAAGATTGGTATTCTTATTTAAAAATAGCCGAAGGATGCAGCAATCACTGCACCTACTGCGTAATTCCGCAGCTTAGAGGGCCCTACAAAAGCCGTAAAATCGAAAGTATAGTTGAAGAAGCTAAAGTTCTTGCCCAAAATGGAGCCAAAGAAATAATAATCATTGCGCAGGATACCAGCAAGTACGGGCTTGATATATACGGAGAAAAAAAGCTTCATGAAGTAATAAGAAAGGTTTCTGAAATCGAAAGCGTGCGGTGGATAAGAATTCATTATTTGTATCCTGAAGATATATATGATGAATTAATAAATGAATTTAAGAATAACAACAAGTTAGTAAAATATTTTGATATTCCGCTGCAGCACATAAACGACAGAATCTTAAAAAGAATGAACAGAAATACCAACAGACAAGAAATTATTGATTTGATAAATAAAATCAGAAGTGAAGTTGACGGGGCTGTAATTCGTACATCTTTAATAACGGGTTTCCCCGGAGAAACAGTTGAAGAACATGAAGAACTAAAGAACTTTTTAAATGAATTTAAGCTTGACAGGGTAGGAATATTTAAGTATTCAAGGGAGGAAGATACGCCCGCTTATAAATTGCCGGACCAAATAGACGAAGAAGTAAAGGAAGAAAGGCAAAATGAATTGATGGAAATACAGCAGGGAATATCCTACGAAAATAATTTATTGAAGATCGGTAAGACCTATGATGTTTTAATTGAAGAAAAAGATGTTGAAAATATTTATGTAGGCAGAACTTACATGGATTCGATTGAAATTGACGGCTGTGTATATGTTACATCTGATGAGGAACTGGTATTGGGGAACTTTTACAAGGTTGGGATTAAAGATGCATTAGAATACGATTTGATGGGAGAAGTGATTTATGAATTGGTTTAAAAGCTTAAATTTACCAAACAAACTTACAGTCATAAGAATATTGGCAATACCTTTCTTTTTAATATTCTTATACATAAGCAAGGGAATTTTCAGATTTTTAC
>CAZTXR010000204.1:0-3755 GCA_964617605.1 uncultured Clostridia bacterium
ATTTGTCTCCATATTTTTCGGATAATTCTTCAACATGAGGCATCAAAGCTTCACAGGGAGCACATCCGTCTCCGAAAAAGTCTACTAAAATGTATCCTTCTCCTTGCAACACATCAGTTTCAAAATTTGATTTATCCAAGATTAACATAACATACCTCCTAGAGTGATTCTATATATTTTTCGGCTTGAACAGCTGCTATAGCCCCATCTGCTGCTGCAGTTACCACCTGTCTCAAGCTTTTAGCCCTTATATCACCGGCTGCAAACACGCCTTCCACATTTGTTTTCATATTTTCATCAGTTACTAAATAGCCATTTTCAATATTTAGAATTCCTTCAAATATTTTTGTTTTTGGCTCATAACCGATAAATACGAAAATACCAAATGTCATGTCTTCTTCATCTGCAACTAATTCAGTTAATTCTTTAGTTTTAACATTTTCTAAAACCATTGAATTAACAATTCCGTCGCCTTTTATTTCTTTTACCACGGAATCCCAAATAAAATGAATTTTTGGATTTTCTTCAGCTTTTTGGCGAATCGATTTGGCTGCTCTCAGTTCATTTCTTCTGTGAATTATGGAAACTTTTCTTGCAAATTTTGTTAAATATAAGGCTTCTTCGACAGCAGTATCACCGCCGCCAACCACAAATACTTCGAAATCTTCAAAGAAAGCAGCATCACAAGTTGCACAATAAGAAACACCCTTGCCTGTGAATGTTTTTTCTCCCGGACATCCTATAGGCTTTGATGTTGCACCGCCGGCAATTATAATTGTTTTGCCTGTGTACTCTCCTTTTTTGCCTACAAGTACTTTTTCTTTACCTTCTAATTTAACTTCCACAATTTCGTCATAAACTTTTTCTGCTCCAAAATGTTTAGCCTGGTCAGACATTCTGTCTACCAAGGTAGGTCCTGAATCTCCTTCCAAACATCCGGGATAGTTTTCAACCTCTGATGTAAGAACTATTTGTCCTCCATCTTTTTCTTTCTCAATAATTAAGGTGCTGAGTCTTGCTCTGCCTGCATAAAGGCCGGCAGATAATCCCGCAGGACCTGCACCAATAATTATAACATCGTATACTTTGCTCATTTTACACCTCTTTTCCATGCAAATTTATATTGTCATTGAAGGATCCCAATAAATAAAATCATGAGATCCTTCGTTATCACTAAGGATAAGCTACTGACACCAAATCAAAGATTTGGGGAATATTATTTTTCGAATACTGTTTGTTCTGTAACTTCTGTTTCTAATGCTTTTAATGCCCTTGTAAGCAGGTTCCTTCTTATATCTCTTTCCTCTTCAAGTGTTAATGAAGGATTTCCCAAGGGGTGTGGTATTGCTATTGTAGGAACTATTCTGTTAGCTCCAACAGTCAATGAAATAGGAACTATAGTACACATATGAACTACAGGAATTCCTGCTCTTTCAATTTCTTTTACCATCGTTGCACCGCAACGCGTACAGGTACCTCAAGTTGATGTCAGTATAACTGCATCCACTCCATCAGCTTTAAGCTCTTGTGCATATTCAGCAGCAAAAGCTTTTGCGCTCTTAACAGCTGTACCGTTACCGACTGTAGTATAGAAATATCTGTGCAGGCTGCCGATTTTTCCTTGTTTTTCAAATTCTCTTAATACATCAACAGGCAACACTCTGTCTGCATCCAAGTTTGCATATACAGGGTCATATCCGCCGTGGGCAGTTTCATATGTTTCTTCGGTTAAATCCATAACACCATCTATATCATATTTGCCGTATTTTGATGCACTGGATGATTCAATATGATCAGGATTTCCTTTTGGAACAATACCTCCTGAAGTAACCAAGGCTATTTTAGCCTTTCTTACATCCTTTACTGCCGGATTAGGTGCTACTCTGTCAAAATCAGGCATAGGAAACTCTGTTACATATTCTTTGTCGCTTAATTTAGCCAACAACATTTTAACAGCTCTTTTTGAACCTCTCTCTTTATCAAAGAAGTTAACTCTTTTACCGTTCGGCATATAGCCTTCTTCTACAGATGCCCCTATTTTTTCGCCTTTTGCTAATTTTAGTGCAAGAGGAGCCATTTTCTTCACAGCGTCACGCATGCCTGCTGCTGAATTCTTTGTAGAAACAATATATATGTTGTTTTTAAACATATCTGCGCCTGGATTTTCCACATACATTCCGGTTAAAACAGGAATATTTAACTCTTCTTTAACAGCTAATGCTATAGTACCGCAAGCAACGCCGTATCTACCAGCATTAAAAGCCGGTCCTGCAATAAATAAATCCGGTTTGTATTCTTTAACCATTTCAATTATGATTTTTTTGGCTTCTTCCATATTCTCGTTGAAGTATGAATCTCCGCATACAACCGTAGCTACGATTTCAGCTTCATCCTTAAAAGCTTGCTGGAATGCAAGTCCAGGCCCTACTATACCTTCCCTTATTTCAGCAGGAATGTGAGCCATTTCTTCTCCGCCTACATTGGCAAAGAATTGATTAATATAATGAACAATCTTTAACATTATTTTCTCCTCCCTTCCTATCTGGCACTAAGCTTATTGAAGCCCATTTCATTGGTAGCACCCGTTATAACCTGAAGTTCTGCAGTTATGCTTCCATCTTTATGCAAGCTTCCGTCAAATCCTCCGGCTATTACGTCTGCAACTTCAACATGACCGATTAATTTTTCCATAGGAGGCAACTCTATTACTTCATTAGCATTTCCTCCGGTAACAACAGCATCAGCTTTAGCGTCAGCATCTGCCAATGATTGAGATGTACCGTCTCTTCCTGCATATTCATCAGTTATAAGCACTGTTTTAATACCTTTAGATTCAATCTTTTTACAATTCATTATCAAATCTGTATCAGGATTTCCAAATCCTTCTTCGGAAACAATAACACCGTCAACTCCAAGGAATTCTGCAAGCTTTGCACTCCAGTTAGATGATCTTTCCTTATCTGCAAGATAAACATTTTCGTTAGTAATAATTACTCCTACAAAATTCAGGGTCTTTCCATGTTCTTCAAACAAATCATGGATAACAGGATTATTTAAATGGTGATATGTAGTATTTTTGTCGCAAGCTGATACGCAGTTACCACTTACTATAGCACCGTCCATAGTTTCAGTAGGATAAATCAATGTAGATAATGTTTGTTTTGCATCAACTCCATAAACATAAGTATCATGCATAAGACCTTGGCTTTGAAGCATGCATACATATGCTACCCGCGGAAGATCCGGATACATTTTTAAACCCTCTACTAAAGTTGGTGTTTCAAAAGTATGAACCTCATCAGCTGCTAAATCTTTTGCTAATGCTCCGAGGTATAAAGCAACCTTATAGCCGGCAAATCTCAATGCTTTTTCATGTTCGTGCTGCTTTAATCCATCAATGGGTTCACAAACTAAAACTAAATTGTTTAGCTTTGAAAAAGGAGTGTACTCTGCTCCCAGTCCGGTCATATCTATAATGCCTTCTTGAAAACCAACAATTTTGCCAGTCGTTACAACAGCTGCTCCCTTTAATACATTTGTTTTGCCTGAGCCCACAGTTTCAACTTTGTTAACCATTCCCGGGAATATACCTCCTGGGCCTTCAACCTTAAACCTCGGTTCGATAACATCTTTAACAGGCATTATACGAATACTTTCCCCTGGTCTCGCCAGTTCTGCATCTGCTGACTTGAAATTTTGATCTTCTAGAATTAATGCTTTTACTTCTTCTTTGTTTACATACAATGTACCATTTT
>CAZTXR010000205.1:0-1950 GCA_964617605.1 uncultured Clostridia bacterium
CTTCCGCCAAAAACTATTGCCGATAAGGGAACTCCTTCCGGTGATTCCCACTCAGATGAGATACAGGGGCAATTTATTGCAGGTGCAGTAAAACGCGAATTGGGATGCGCTCCTTTTTCATTTGATGTTTTACCGTTCCAGGGATTCCCCAACCAATCCAAGGCATTTTCCGGAGGATTTTTGTCCATCCTTTCCCACCAAACTGTATCATTATCCAAATTGTATACAACATTTGTGAATATTGAGTTCTTTCTTGTTGACATGAGAGCATTATAATTAGATTTTTCATTTGTTCCCGGTGCTACACCGAAAAATCCTGCCTCGGAATTTATAGCCCAAAGTCTGCCGTCTTCCTTTATGCGAAGCCATGCTATATCATCGCCCACCGTCCAAACCTTGTAACCCTTATTTCTATAAATTTCAGGAGGTATAAGCATTGACAGATTAGTTTTGCCGCAAGCTGAAGGAAATGCGCCGGCTATATATTTTACCTCTCCCTGCGGATTTTCAATTCCCACTATAAGCATGTGTTCTGCCATCCAGCCTTCCATTCTTCCTTGATATGATGCAATTCTAAGGGCAAAACATTTTTTACCAAGCAAAACATTGCCGCCGTAACCTGAATTACAAGACCATATTGTATTATCTTCAGGAAAATGGAATACATATCTTTTATTTATATCCAAGGTGCATTTTCCGTGAACTCCCCTCACAAAATCATTGGAGTCCCCTAAAATGTCTAACACTTTTTGCCCAACCCTGGTCATTATATTCATGCTTAAAACTACATAAATAGAATCAGTAATCTCTATTCCTATTTTTGAAAAGGGCGAACCTACCGGCCCCATTGAATAAGGGATTATGTACATTGCTCTTTCCTTCATGGAATCAGTGAAAATTTCTCTTCCTAATTTATAAGCTTCCTCCGGGCTTTTCCAGTTGTTGGTATTGCCTGCTTCTTCCTTTTTTCTTGAACAAATAAAAGTTTTATCCTCCATCCTTGCTACATCGTCTTTTGCCGAACGATGATAATAGCAGCCCGGATAAAGCTCTTCATTCATTTTAATAAGTTCACCTGTTTGGCAGCCTTCTTTGCGCAGTTCTTCAAATTGTTCCTCGCTGCCGTCAATCCAAACTACTTTTGCCGGATTAGTCATAGATATAATTTCGTCTACCCACTTTAAAACATTTGAGTTGGCTGTTAAATTTTGCATTTTAATCTCCTAACAAATTATTTGTGTTATATCATTTAATAAAAATCAAAATATATGTTACATTATTATGATAAGTATATTATATTACTGGCCTATAACACATGCAATCATAAAAAAAAGTTCTATCTTTTTAAACTTTTTTTATGTTTTGCTTAAATTAATAAAGATTTCTTCAGAATTTTTAATTTTATAATCGTTTCAATACAAATAAAAAAAGAGCAGTGCTTTTGATTCATTAAACACTGCTGGTTTTATTTTTATCCTTGTATTGAATATAAGAAACAATGATTGAAATCAGGGGACAAACATAGCAAAGCACTGCATATGGGGCATATTGGGCCGCTGTTATGCCCATGATGGGCTTAATTAAAAATGAATTTATATTCCAGGGCATAAGAGGTGCCACAATAACTCCCGTATCAAATATTGTTCGTGCCAAAAGGGCATTGTCTAATTTTAATTCCTTGTATTTGTCCTGAAGTATTGTACCGGGCAGTATAATTCCGGATGTTTGGTCACATGTAGCCACTGTCATCAACACACTTATAAATCCTGTTCTTCTGATTAAACTTATTCTGCTGTCTATACCATGCACCAATTTATCCATTACAGGGACTAAAATATTTCCTTTTTCAAACATTTTGATAAGCACAAAGGCACCTACAACAATAAAAATAGCTTCTATCATGGAAACCATGCCGCCGCTTACCAACAAATTATTTAATTCCGCCGAGGG
>CAZTXR010000205.1:2050-3726 GCA_964617605.1 uncultured Clostridia bacterium
ATAAAATAAATTATAGAAGTAATTATTATGGTTGGTATCAGCGTAATAATCATGCTTTTAAATATTTCTTTATAGCTTCTGTCCACAGTTGCCATAACCAAATTTACAAGTCCCGATAAAGGTGATATTTTGTCCGCTATAAATGCTCCTGAAACCAATACACCAACTATTAAGCTGTGAGGTATCCCCATTCCAAGACCAATTCCGCTCAGTGATATTCCAACTGTGCTAAGGGTCCCTACAGCGGTACCCATAAACATTGATACGACACACATTATCAAAAATGCTGCCAAAAGAAAGTTTACCCCTTCCATATAGGAAAAACCGTAGTACATAATTGTGGGCACAACCCCTGAACTAAGCCAGATAGATGTAGTTGCCCCGATAAACATGATTATTATAAGCAAGTTTTTAATATCCCAAATTGCAGAAAGAATAGTTTTTCTTAATTCTTCGATACCATAACCGCTTTTATAAAGCACTGCACCGGTAAAAACAATACCTGCCAAAAAACCATAATATATGGGTATTGAAAAAATAATGGAGCCAATGATAAAAACAAGACATATACCCATTATTGATATTGGCTTTAATATAAGCTTTCTATCCAAGATTCACCTCATTAAAAAAACATGTAATATATTATGGGAAAAAATATTGACGGCAGCAAATTACCAACCTTAATCCTCTTTATTTCAAGAAAATTAAGCCCTATTCCCATTATTATAATTCCGCCTATGGCAGTCATTTCATTTACTACAACAGTGCTCAACAAAGATTGCATAACACCTGCGAGCAGGGTTATGATACCTTGGTAAATAAACACGCTTACACCTGACAGAATAACCCCGGCGCCCATGGAGGCTGCAAAAGAAATAGCCGTTATGCCGTCAATCACCGCTTTAGAAAATAAAATCTCATGGTTGCCGGTCAATCCGCTTTGAATTGAGCCCACAATAGCCATGGAACCTACACAATAAACCAAGGTACAGGTAACAAATCCAAGGGCTATATTGCTTTGTTTATTCTTCATTTTTCTTTCGATAAATGAACCAAATTTGTCCAATTTTCCTTCAATATCAATAACTTCACCTATTACTGTACCTATTATTAAGGATAAGATTAACAGTGTAAAATTATCACCTGCTGACATTAGACTTATACCTATTGCAATTACCGCCAAACCGGATGTTTTTAAAAGTGCTTCAGAAATTTTTTCAGGTATTATATTTTTAAATAAAAGTCCTATTATTCCACCTGCTATTACTGCAAGTGTATTCACAATTGTACCTAACATGTTTCCCCTATCTTAATTCTTCAATATATTTTTTGATATCCAAGGAGGCCTTATAGGCCTCATTTTTAGAAGCAAGGCCTTCTGAGACCACTTCATTTACGGCTTCCTTTAAAGAATATTCATTTTTTAGTAATTTGTCAAATAATATTCCATGAAGGCCAACTTTATTTTCGGATGCTTCTTTTTCCTGATAGTCATTGTTGTATCCAACTACAACATATTCTCCTTTTTCCACATCCCCGTAATTGCTTAATTGTTCCAACACATGGTCTGCCTGTCCGTAAAAAGCTTTTTCGTGAAGCTTAGTTAATTCCTTGCAAACACAAAGGGTTGAATTAGGCATATGGCTTTTAATATTTTCGACTAAATTTAATATTCT
>CAZTXR010000206.1:0-3721 GCA_964617605.1 uncultured Clostridia bacterium
ACATTAAGCAGAAGCTATAAAATACAAAAGAGGGCTGCTGATGTTGGCTTTGATTGGCCTGATGCAAAGGGGGCTCTTGTAAAGATTAAAGAAGAACTCTTAGAATTCATTGAAGAATATAACAATAATAACATAGAAAACATGGAGGATGAGTTCGGAGATCTCTTATTTGCACTCGTGAACCTTGCAAGATTCGAAAAAATTAATCCTGATATTGCTTTGAACAAAACAATAAACAAGTTTATTGATCGTTTTGAGTATATAGAGAAAAATTCTACAAAAGATTTAAAACAAATGACTTTGAAAGAAATGGATGAGTTATGGGAAGAATCAAAGTTCCAATAGGAATTTAGATAAAATAAATAAATTACATTTTTATTTAAGGAGGGTTTTTATGAATAAAGCTGATTTAATAACTAGTGTTGCAGAAAAGACTGGTTTCACTAAGAAAGATGCTGAAAAAGCATTAAACGGATTCATGGAAACAATAAAAGAAGAACTGGTAGCAGGCGGAAAAGTACAATTAGTTGGGTTTGGAACTTTTGAAGTTAGAGACAGAAAAGAAAGACAAGGAAGAAATCCAAGAAATCCCGGCGAAACGATAGATATTCCAGCATCAAAAGCACCGGTGTTTAAAGCAGGAAAATCTTTAAAAGAAGCAGTTAATAAATAGGCATAAGAAAGAAGGGGGACATTAAGTCCCTTTTTGCATCCCTAATTCGATTGATGCCCATTTGTTGTTGACAATTAATTGATAGCCTATGTATAATCATACTGATATTTACAAGAGGAGGGAACATGTGGGAAATAGTTGAAGATACTTTTAGTGATTCATTTAAGATGCTGCCATTTTTATTTACGGCATATTTAATTATTGAATATATAGAACATAAATCATCAGGTAAACTAGTCAGGGGATTAAGAAAGTTTGGAGTTGTTGGCGGTGCAGTCCTTGGTTGTGTTCCTCAGTGCGGGTTTTCCGTAGCGGCATCAAATTTATATGCGGGAAGAATTATAACAGCGGGAACATTAATAGCGGTATTCATATCCACCTCTGATGAAGCGATACCTATTTTATTATCAAACCCGGGCAATTTAGATACAATTATGCTGTTAATTGCGATAAAAGTGTTAATTGCAGTTGCGGCCGGGCTTTTGGCGGATTATTTATTTAAAGAGTGTTTTATTGAAAAGAGTAAGGAAAAGATAGCTGATGAAATACATCAACATGTGTGCACTGATTGCGGATGTGAAGAAGAGCACGGTATATTGAAGCCTGCTTTAAAGCATACAATCAATATATTCGTATTCTTGATTCTTACTAATTTAATTTTAAATATCTTAATATCATTTGCAGGGGAAGAAAATCTATCTAAGATCTTATTGAATGACAGTTTTTTGCAACCCTTATTGGCAGGAATAGTCGGGTTCATACCAAATTGCGCAGCATCCATTATACTTACTCAGCTCTATATTGAAGGAAGTTTAAGTTTTGGCTCTGTAATTACGGGTCTTTCAACAGGAGCAGGGGTGGGTTTGTTAATTTTATTCAGAATGAATAAAAATATTAAAGAAAACATTCTAATAATCTTGTACATATATATATTCTCAGTAATATCAGGCATGTTGATACAATTAATCATGTAAAAAGGAATGTCCCCGATTAATCGAGTCATTCCTTTAGTGTTTCATTGGTTTTTATTTCTTTGAGGTTCCTAAATAGGCCTCTATTATTTTTTCGTTCTTTAACAGTTCTATTCCTTTGCCTTCCATGGTTATGTTGCCTGTTTCCAAAACATAACCGTAATCTGCAACCTTCAGTGCCTTGTTGGCGTTTTGCTCAATTAACAAAATTGTAGTTCCTTGTTTGTTAATTTCCTTTATTATTTCAAATATATTATTTACTATCAGGGGTGCTAAGCCTAAGGAGGGCTCATCCATCATTATAAGCTTTGGTCTTGCCATAAGGGCCCTCCCCACAGCTAACATTTGCTGTTCACCGCCTGACAAGGTGCCTGCCAATTGCCATGCCCTTTCCTTAAGCCTTGGAAAAAGTTCATAAACCCTTTTTACATCTTCATCGATATTTTCTTTTCTTAGGTAGGCACCTATTTTTAAATTTTCAAATACCGTTAAATTTACGAAAACTCTTCTTCCTTCCGGTACCAAGGTAATACCTTTTGCAACAATATCTATTGTATCTGCTCCAAGTATATTTTCTCCCTGAAATGCAATTTCTCCCCGGCTTGCCTTCACAAGGCCTGCAATGGTTCTCAAGGTGGTGCTTTTGCCTGCCCCGTTGGCACCTATCAAGGTTACAATGGATTTCTCAGGAACCTGGATGCTTATACCCTTAACTGCAGATATTCCACCGTAATTTACGTGTAAGTCGCTGATTTTAAGCATCGTCTTCCACCCCCAAATATGCTTCTATAACTCTTTGATTATTTTTAATATCATTTGCGGAACCTTCTGCTATCAGCTGGCCGAAATCCAATACATATATTTTCTCTGAAATTTCCATTACCAGGTCCATATGATGCTCTATCATAAAGATAGTAAGCTTAAATTCATCCCTGATGGTATGAATAAATGATGACAATTCCATTGTTTCGGAAGGATTCATACCTGCTGCAGGCTCATCTAAAAGCAAAACCTTTGCATCGGTGGCAAGAGCCCTCGCTATTTCTAATTTTCTTTGCTCTCCATAGGGCAGGGAATGGGCAATTTCATTTTTCAATCCCAAGAGGCCTAATTTCTCCAAGAGCATTTCCGATTTTTCACGCATGTGCCTTTCTTCCTTATCTGCCCAAGGCATTCTCAAGGTGCAGGATAAGAAATTGCTCTTTAATCGTAAATGATTGGCAATTAATATATTATCCAGCACTGTTAAGTTTCTAAATAATCTTATATTTTGAAAGGTTCTTGCAATCCCCTTTTTTGTTATTTTGTCAGGGCTAAGGCCTGTAATATTTTCACCCTTATAAATGACATTCCCTTTAGTGGGAGTATACACACCTGTTATAACATTGAAAGCAGTTGTTTTTCCGGCACCGTTCGGGCCAATCAATGCTTCTATTTTGCCTTCTTGGACTTCAATATCAAGATTGTTTACAGCAGTAACACCGCCAAATTGCATTGTTACGTTATTAATTTTCAGTATACTCATCGGGCACCTCCTGCGTCGGTCTTTTTCTTTGGTTTTCTTTTATTAATCCAATCAAAAATTAATTTCCAGGACAGTTCCTTCTGCCCCAAAAGACCGTTTCTGAAGAAGAGCACCAATACCATTAATAAAATTGAGAATATAACCATTCTAAATCCCGGACGGAATAAGGGAATATTGACACCAAACAAATTTAGCGGGCTGTCAAAGAATCTTAGCAGCTCTAAACCTGCCGTAACAATAAATGATGCGATAACAGTACCTGATATACTTCCCATCCCGCCTAAAACTATAATCAATAAGAAATTATAGGTAACGGTGAAATAAAACTGCTTGGGATCTACCGTAGCTAAGAGTGAAGCTAAAAGCCCTCCTCCTATTCCGGCAAAGAATGCACCTATGGCAAAGGACATAACCTTATGTTTAAATAAGTTTATACCCATAGCTTCCGCAGCGGTTTCATCCTCCCTGATTGCTTTAAAGGCACGGCCGTAGCTTGAATTTATTAAAAGCGATATTAATATAACCGAAAGTATAGCTACACCAAAGAAGACC
>CAZTXR010000207.1:0-969 GCA_964617605.1 uncultured Clostridia bacterium
CAAATCCAAAAGCATTTGATAATGCATAGTCAAATTCCTTCTGAATTCCTACATTCGGAACAAAGTTTAAATCCAATTCCGGGTCTGTTTCCACGTGATTTATGGTAGCAGGAATAAATGAATCTTCAAGAGCTTTAGCACAAATAATTGCTTCGACGGCTCCTGCAGCCCCAAGCAAATGTCCTGTCATGGACTTTGTTGAGCTTACAAAAATATCTTTTGCATCTTCCTTAAATATATTCTTAATTGCCTGAGTTTCAAATTTATCATTGTACAAGGTGCTTGTTCCATGAGCATTGACATAGGTTACATCCCCGGGAGCAATTCCTGCATCATTTATTGCATTTTGCATTGATTTTGATGCTCCTTCCGAGCTTGGGTCAGGGCTTGTCATGTGATATGCATCGCAAGTTGCCCCATATCCTACGATTTCTCCGTATATTTTAGCAGCTCTTTTTACCGCATGGTCATAATCTTCAAGAACCATTACTCCCGCACCCTCTCCCATAACAAATCCATGCCTGTCTTTATCAAAAGGAATAGATGCTCTGTTTATATCTGTTGTTGTTGACAAGGTGGTAAGGGCAGTAAATCCCGCTATGGAGCATGGTGTTATGGCAGCCTCAGAACCTCCTGCAATCATTACATCGCAAATGCCGTCCTGTATTCTTTTGTAAGACTCACCTATGGCATTAGCCCCTGTGGCACATGCAGTTACAGTGCTGATATTTACTGCTTTCGCTTGATATTTAACGGCAATTAATCCTGATGCCATGTTTGACAGCATCATGGGTATAAAAAATGTTGATACTTTGCTCGGCCCCTTGGCTAAAAGCTTTGCATGTTCTTCTTCAATAGTATGGATTCCTCCTACAGCGCTGCCTACGATGCAGCCAAATCTGTCAGAGTCCAGCTCTTCAATGTTTAAACCTGAATTCCTGACTGCAATATCTGCAGCCGCAAGGGCAA
>CAZTXR010000207.1:979-3669 GCA_964617605.1 uncultured Clostridia bacterium
CATGTATAGGGTAGGGTCGAAATCCTTCACCTCAGCAGCTATTTTTACGCTGAAATCTTTTGTATCAAAAGACTCTATAAAATTTATACCGCAAGTTCCCTTTTTAACATTTTCCCAAAATAAATCACCTGAACCGATGGGGCTTACTACACCCATACCTGTAATTACAACTCTTCTTTTCATGATTCCTATTTCCTCCTAATAATCTCATCACATAAAAAATAAAAAAATACTCAGAAAAATGGGGTTAGGGCATCTCGCAGTCTCATTCACCAATTTATTCGCTCCCTTTGCTCGCATAAATTGGGATTTCGTTGCGAATGACCTACCATCCATTTTTCTGCGAAAAATGGGGTTAGGGCATCTTATATATAGTATCCGCCGTTTACGGAAATAACTTGCCCGGTTATATATGAAGCTTTGTCTGATATTAAAAATTCTACACAATCAGCAATGTCCGAAGGCTCCCCCAATCGTTGAAGGGGAATATTTTTCATCATTTCTGCCTTTAAGTCTTCCGGAATTACATCTGTCATTTCAGTTTTAATAAATCCCGGAGCCACAGCATTGACCAATATATTTTTTTTGCCTAATTCCTTTGCCATGGACTTTGTCATCCCTATTACACCTGCTTTAGAAGCGGAATAGTTTACCTGTCCTGCATTGCCTGCAAGGCCTACTACTGATGATATGTTAATGATTCTGCCTTGTTTTTGCTTTATCATTCTGCGTGCAATATGCTTGCAGCAATTAAAGGTACCCTTTAAATTAGTATCTATAACTAAGTCAAATTCTTCTTCTGTCATTAAAGGAAGTATATTATCCTTTGTAATTCCGGCATTATTAATAAGAACCTCTACAGAATCGAAGTTGTTGTAAGCTGCATCAATTAATTGTTTCGCATCATCATAATCTGATATATCACACTTAACAATTATATTTTTTGTCTCTTTATTAGTAAAATTGTTCAGAAGTTCTTCCATTGCCATAGTACTGTTTTTGTAATTTAAAACTAAATTATAGTTTAATTCATTTAGCCTTTTAGCAATAACGGCACCTATTCCTTTGGAAGCTCCCGTAATAATGGCAGTTTTCATTATTTTCCCTTCCTTGCTTTTTATGCACCTGCAAATTGCAGGTATGAATTTAAGCCTTGAATATTTTCAATATTTATTGATTTAACATTTTTGTCAATCTTTTTAATAAAGCCGGTCAAAGTTTTGCCCGGTCCTATTTCCACAAATGTATTTACTCCGTCTGCAATCATTTTTCTTACACAAGCTTCCCATCTGACAGGATTGTAAACTTGTTTTTCAAGTTTATCTGCAATTGTTTCATTTGTTTCGTAATATGAGCTATCTACATTTGCTATAACGCTCTTGTCTGGTTTTTTGAATTTTATATTGATTAAATCTTCTTTTAATCTATCTCCGGCAGGTTTTAACATAGAAGTGTGAAATGGCGCACTTACCTGCAGCTTGACGGCTCTTTTAATATTAAACTGAGATGCATTACTTAAAGCACTTTCAATAGCAAGGCTTTTCCCCCCGGCAACTATTTGCCCCGGACAATTAAAATTTGCAGGCTCCAACAAACCAAATCTATTGGTTATATCCTGACAAAATGAGATTGCATCCTCTTCGGTGCAGCCCATAAGCGCTAACATGCCGCCTTCTCCCACAGGCACAGCATTCTGCATATAGTTGCCTCTTTTATATACCAGCTTAACAGCTGTTTCAAAATCCATGGCTCCTGCCGCAGTCAAAGCGGAATACTCGCCAAGACTAAGCCCCCCCATTATAAGAGGAGTGTTTTGGGCCTTTTTTAATACCTCATACATTGCAAGGCACACTGTCAAAAGTGCAGGCTGAGTTATTTTCGTAATACTCAGCTCTTCATCAGGCCCTTCAAAGCAAAGTTTGGTTATATCAAATCCCAAAGCTTCATTAGCCCTTTCAAATATAAGCCTGCTTTCTTTAAAATTATCGTAAAAGTCTTTCCCCATTCCCGCATATTGAGCACCTTGACCGGGGAAAACAAAAGCTGTTTTATTCATTGCTGCCTCCTGTGAAAAATTTTAAATTTCCTATGACCTTTTCTGCTTCTTCAAACATTTCTGTGATAATTTCTTTACAGCTTTGCTCCTTGTTAATCATACCTGCAATTTGGCCGGACATAACAGAGCCGTAATCCACATCACCTTCAACAGCGGCTTTATAAAGTCTGCCCCTTCCCAATTCTTCCATTTCTTCTGTCGTTGCATTATCTTTTTCTAAATCTTTAAACTGTTTTACAAGCCTGTTCTTTAAAACCCTTACAGGATGACCTGTCTTTCTGCCTGTTACGGCAGTATCTGTATCGCTTGCTTTTTTTATTTTATCCTTATAATTTTGGTGGACTCCACATTCCTTTGCTAAAACAAATCTTGTGCCAACCTGGACTCCGGATGCACCAAGACTAAATACAGCTGCAATACCTCTCCCGTCACCTATTCCTCCGGCAGCTATTACAGGTATATTAAGAGCATCGACTACTTGAGGAGTGATGCACATGGTAGTTAATTCTCCCACATGTCCACCGGCCTCCGTTCCTTCGCAAATTATGGCATCAACCCCTGCCTTTTCAAAATGCTTTGCAAAAGCAACAGAAGGCACAACCGGTATAACTTTAATACCTGCTTCCTTCCATAT
>CAZTXR010000208.1:0-3649 GCA_964617605.1 uncultured Clostridia bacterium
GGATTATTCGGTCCCTTAGGCTTATTCTTTGCAGCTCCCGTTGCTGCACTTATTAAATCAGTAGTAGAAGTTTATATCCTAAAAAGGTTGGGGAAAAATGTTAACAGTATTGATAAACTTTGAAATAGTGTGCACAATTGTGGATAAAACTGTTGACAAGTGACAAAAAAGGCATAAAATTTGTGTATAAGACAGTAAGACAAAATTATAAAGCTGTTCATAACTTCTACTGAAAATGCAGGCGGTTAACATGTGGAATGATAAAAGATACCATACTTTGGATTATGAGCTTAAGAAAACATTTGGTGAGAAAACAATTAAATTATCAATAGACGGAAATTTTACTTGTCCTAACAGAGACGGCACAATTGGTTATAAAGGCTGTATTTTTTGCAGTGAAAGAGGTTCCGGTGATTTTACGGAAGGGGGGAAAAGTATTGAGTCGCAAATTGTAGAACAAAAACATTTCATGTCAAAAAAGTGGGAAAGTAATACATATATTGCATATTTTCAAAATTACACCAATACATATGACACTGTTGATAACCTGCGGAAAAAGTTTAATGAAGCATTAAGCTGTGAAGATATTAAGGGGATTGCCATCGCTACACGCCCTGACTGCATATCTGATGAAATTGCTGACCTGCTGTCAGAGCTCAGCGAAAAAACATTTCTATGGGTTGAATTAGGCCTTCAGTCAATTTATGATAAAAGTGCGGAATTTATCAGGAGAGGCTATAGTTTAGATAGATTTAACAATGCAGTTCAAATATTGAAGGGTAAAAATATTAAAACAGTCGTGCATTTAATTATGGGGCTGCCTGGCGAAACCTGCCAGCAAATGTTAAACTCGGTAAATTATATTTCTAAACTGAATATATGGGGAGTAAAAATTCATATGCTTCACATTCTAAAAAATACTGATTTAGCCCGGTATTACGAAAAAACCCCTTTTAGGTTATTAACGCATGAGGAGTATGTAAATTTGATTTGTGACTGTTTGGAATTATTAAATAAAGATATTGTTGTGCACAGACTTACGGGAGATGGAAAAAAGGCAGATTTAATTGAACCAAGATGGACTCTCAATAAGCTTAAGGTCCTTTCCGATATTGATAAAACATTGAAAAACAGAGAAAGCTTTCAAGGTAAAAATTTACCATTGTAATGTTAATGTAATACTACTTATTTTTTTTTATTATATAATAATTATAAGGAAATACTATGTTTAATAGTATTTTTTAATTGCTTTATTAAGGAATGATGAAATGAAAAAAATATTGCTGATTACAATAATTTTAATATTTATTGCATCTTTTGCAAATATATATGCCGCTGACTTTGCTGACGTAAAAAAGGATCCTTATTTAAAAGAAGCAATAGGCCTTTTGGCAAGCTATGAAATTATACAAGGTTATCCTGACAACAGTTTCAGACCTGACAGAATTGTCACTCGTGCTGAAATGGCCAAGGTTGTTACTGTTGCCGCGGGATTTAATGAGTATTCTAAAAACATGACATCTGTTTACGAGGATATGCATGGACATTGGGCAGAAAGTTATGTTGAATTAGCAAATGTGCTTGGTATAGTGAAAGGGATTTCTCCTTCAACCTACGGACCGGATAATCAAATTAAATTTGAAGAAGCATACACAATGATTTTAAGGCTTTTGGGATATACCGATAATTCATTGATTGGCACTTGGCCTTCCAATTACTATGAAAAGGCTTTAGAGATTAATTTGTTTGAAAATATAAATGCCAATGTTGCTTTTGCCTCTCGAAGAGATATTTCGATAATGTTATATAATGCCTTTAATAAAAACTTAGTAACAGTAAAAGATAATAACAGCATAAGCACAACAAATAAATTGCTTATTTCAAAGTTAGGCAAAATGGAGACAAAGGAAGTTGCATTAAAAGATTTAAATATTGATAATTTTGATTATACGGATTATTTGTTCAATAAATGGGATATATATTATGATATAAAAGGAAATACAGTCCATTTAAACAATCAGAGATACAATGATTTTACGGGTACAGTAACAAGTTTACTTTCAAACAGGGTAATCTTTGTGACCGACGATTATGGCAATGTAAGAATTTTTCAGGTGCCGGATATACCCATTGTAATAAACGGAGAGAAAGGAAACTATAATAATTTAAATGAATCAAGAATTAAAATAGTTTATGAAGATACATCTTTTAACGGAGAAGTTATAGGTATTATCGCTTATAAAGAAACTGATGTTCTTCTTGTTCAGAAAGAGGACCTATACAAGGAGGGCAGCACCCGGTTTGCAGGCAAATATCTTCCTTTTGCGAATTCCGAAATTAATTATAATAAGCTGCACATTATAGGCGATGCACAAACTTTAGAGGATATTGCAATAAATGATGTTGTGTATTTTTACGAAACACAGGAATCGGGAAGAAATACTTTTCTTATAATAAATGTGCTCCGTTCAAAGACAGAGGGTTCTGTCACAGCTGTTCAGGATTCAAATAACAACACGTTTTACACTGTAAACAATATAAGCTATATGACAGGCAAAGATTTTATATTAACGGAAAAGGCCAGTATAAATGATTCTGTGGAATTAATATTAGATAAGAACAACAATATTATAAAGCTATATATTAATAAGTACGGGAAAAAACCTTCGACTTTCGGCTTTGTATTAAGTTCCACAAACGCTGTAACAAACAACGCCAGTGCAAGAATACTTGATGAATACGGAGTCTTGAAGACATATTCTTTGGCAGATAATTCAAATGCAGTAAGGGTACATGATGATTCACCTGCTTATAAACAGGCTTTGGTAACATCCTCTGATTTTGTTAAATTTGATCCGGTAACAAACGGGGCAGTGAAGATTATCGACCTAATGCCTACAAGAGCTATTGCAAATTCTTACAACAACCAAGACAAAACTTTATCAAACGGATACTATATTTCATCGGATACATTTATTGTTTATAAAAACAATGAACAATATCAGTTGTTGCAACCTTCCCAATTAAACGGATATTTAGAAGGAAAGGCGGTTATCAACTATTCAGGTCATGTTGATGCAATTTATCTTACAAAGGGAATAAAAGCATCCAGCGACATAACAATTACTCCGGATACACAGCAAAGCTACAATGGAACTTTGTATGGCATCATAAAAGGAGTTACAAAAATAGATGATACCACAAGCCATGTGCAGCTATTTAACAACAGCAATGTGTTTTCAGTTTCAAACACATCTGCTGCCGGAAAAAGGGTTTCATCGCTGATGAATTCATATGTGCGCGCGGTTATAGTTAACGGAGTGATTAACAGTATAGAGAAGGTTACACCTGAAACAGAAAAAATAAAAATTTCGCAGATTTATGCTAATCAAATGTTAATTGACAATATAACATATATGGAATATGCAACGGATTTAAAAGTATTTATTTGCACCCTGGACAGTTCGGGAAATATAAGCAGTTTCATAGAGGGTGCCAAGTCAGATATAAAGGCAGGCTCCACAGCCCAGCTTTATGATTTGTACGGAGGATTTGACGGAGTTATTGATGTAGTCTTAGTATTTAAATAAAAATGAAGGGGGAAGGTGTGTCCCCCGACAACTACGGGGACATTCCTTCATGGACTTGC
>CAZTXR010000209.1:0-1985 GCA_964617605.1 uncultured Clostridia bacterium
AAGCGAAGGATCCTCTCTTTTCAACTGTTCCAATTCGCTAACTCAATGTAGTTTTTCACCTCGCACCCGCCATTGATTACATCATCAAATTCCGGTACGCTTATAATCAAATCAACCCACATCAGCTTTGCTGCATTATGCTCATCAGCATAAGATGACCTTACAGATATCCTCATAGAATTATTTACAAACGATAATGGGCTGTTAATTGTAACTACTGTCGGATTTTTTGATGTATCAATTCTTTTCTTAATATTTGATGCAATATTCAATTTGTAATTTGTAATAAATATATTATTTGCTTCCCTTATATCTGAGGGATTTATAGCTAAATAATCCTCAGCCATTTGCAAGGCATATAAAATTGATTCATTCATTAAAACACAAGACCTCACATAGGCCTCATTCAGCCCGGTTTCAGACATGTAAAATGATTGCCTGGAATCAGTATTGAATTTTTTGATTTCATAATGTCTCATAACGACATTCAAAATCGATGTACCCAATACTATAACCAATGCAATTACAATAACCAACAATATCAATGTTGAACCCTTTCTGTTCATTGCTACTCCTATTTGAAAACAGAAGATTCTTCACTGCGTTCAGAATACGCAGTGTCCTCCTGAGTGGCAGCAAAGGATCCCCTCTATTATTTGAAAACAGCGCTTCCTTTTAAACTGTTAAGCATATCTTCACCCCTAAAAATATCCACCTCAATATAGTGCAACCCGTAATTGCCCTCCCGGATTCTTATTTCTGCCCTATAGCCCTCCGGTGACATAATAATCCTTTCATAGCACATATCATCAGCATTATAAATATACACGCCTGTATCAATTCCATCCCTTGCTTTTATTTCTTCCATATAATATTGCGCGCTTTGAATGGACTTGTATTCATTTTCGCCCTCTTTGTTTATTTTTTCAGACAATACCAAAAAATTCATCAAGGGTCCTATGACAACTCCAAGTATTGTTATTGTCATAATTACTTCCACCAATGTCAACCCCTTGTTATTGCAATTAAACCGCTTGTTCATAACATTACCCTGCAGTATCAACCAATTTTTATATAGTTTTATAACAAATTATTTTACACTATGTTTATTCGCCGCTATATGCCGGAAATGCGTAAAACATTAAATTCAACACAGTGTGCATCCTTTGACCGTCAATAGACAAGATGCTTATATCCACAACCGAAATTTTCCCATCATGCTCTTTAATACTGTCGACAAAATTAAGAATTTTTTCTAAAGAGCTGTCAAAATCAACAGTCGCTTTAATACATGTTGCAGGGCTTATTTGCTGTGATTCAACATACTCTCCAGATTTTTTGTCCTTAAAGACCGGCATAATCTCACTGAATTTAATACTGTTTAATTCAATACTATACTCGCTTGAAATATTGCTTAATACATTAATTATATTATCTTGACGTATTTCATTATCTATATCTGATTCATTCTCGGTATTTAAATTTTCTTTTAAATCTTTTAGTTTCAGCACCGCGGAATAGGAGAAGGTCTCTCCTTTCTTTGATTGGATTGCCGGCACATACACACTTTCCACTCTTTCGATTTCTCTTAAATTGGAAAAAAACAAGGACGCTTCAATCATGGAAGGAGAAATGCACTGCAGTTGAGTGCTGATTTTATCCGAATAAGTAGAAGTTACCTTGGTTCCGTCAGGTTTTGACATATTAATTTCTTTTAAAATACCAGTATCAACATAATCATTTTGTTTTATTATCTTTTGAAGTTTTTCTGCTGACTCCAAATAGTATGTTTCTGTATTCAAATTTTCTATTATATTAAAAGCTTCATTGTAGTTTTCATCGTCGTATGAAATCATTGCATGAATTTTATTTTTTGCGCTGTACGAACTTATAAATCCGTACAAAAGTGCAGATGCCGTCATTATAATTGCTAAAATTGCAGCGTATGCATATTTATTCCTGGTCTTCTTACTTTTTGTCTTTAT
>CAZTXR010000209.1:2085-3649 GCA_964617605.1 uncultured Clostridia bacterium
ATGCTCTTCAACTTTATAAAAATAATTTTTCTCTATTTCTTGTCCAATATAAAAATCGCAAAATCCATTGCTTGCGGTCGCAAAAGAAATGAAATTTTCTTTAATATTGATAAAAGCAGTAACCTCATCAATATTCAAATCAGTATCATTTATTCGAATTTTATTTTTATATAATTCATTTATACATTGTGGCAAAATATCGATTTTTATTAGATTGAGATTAAGCTTTTCCGTCAATTCGGTGTATTGCTTAATTATAGATAATGGAACACAATATACAATATAATCGGCATATTGTACCTTGTTTTCATTTGTAATGTTAGAAATTTCGTAGGATATTTTATACATGCTTAAATCAGCAGACATATGCTGTTGGAGCTCAATGCCTATCATTGATAATATTTCCGTGTTTTTCTTTAACAAAGGCAGCTTAATTGTCCTAATCATAATGTTGCTCGGATTAATCACAAAAGCTGCCTTTTTTGTTTTTAAATTATTACTTCTGAATATTTCGTTGATTTTATCAACAACTGAAATTACATCAACGATTTTTCCATTCTTTACATCATGCTCAATATTTACTGACATACACCTTAAAATTGACAAGGTTTCACTCTTTTTATCAGCTTCGATAATTTTTATATTGCACTTATCAAATTCAAAAGATAAAACCCTTGCCATGATAATACCTTATTCCCTAATGTTTAACTTTTCCTTTAATGCAGATTGCAAAACCTTTGAAAAATTAATATTCTTATTTACAGCCATATTATTTAACCACAGTGGTATTGTAAGAGTTTTTTTAACTGATTTTTCAAAATGTTTCTTGGCATATTCTTCTGCATCAACAGTAATAATATTTACAAAAGCCTCATCATAATCATCGTACTCCGATGATAGGTTTATATCATTCATGTTTGAGGGTGGATTCACTTTTTGACCTTCCTTTTCAGCTTCAAACAAAAACCCTGCCAGGCAATCCACCGCCATAACCAAAGCTTGGTCTAAAGTATCGCCACAAGTGGCTAAATGATTTAAGTCCGGGAAAATAACCGAATATCCTCCACTCTTTTCCTTATAAATACACGCCGGATATGCAGACAACATAATAATCACCTTTCTTTTTTAGATTGTTATGATATACATTTGCTTTTCAGCCCTGCTTGTTTTAATACAGAGCTTACGACCCCTTTTGTTATATCACCTTTATGGTTTGGAATAGTAACCTTTCCGGGTTTTGTCGGATGCACATATTGAAAATGTGAGCCGACACAGGACTTTAATTTCCACCCGTCAGAAAATATAATTTGTTCTAATTCTCTGAACTTCATAATAACCACTCCAATACTATTATATTGTCTAATACGTATTATGTCAATACGTGTTAAATTATAATTTTATTCTAAACGCTTGTGAAGAACCTCATTATTTTAAGAAGGAGACCCTTCGCTTCGCTCAGGATGACAAAGATAAAATTACAAAAATTATGGATTTATTTTTCGTTCAAATCTTCCTTCTTTATACTCATATTCAAAAGTTTCAACAAATTCTCCATCTTTATCGT
>CAZTXR010000210.1:0-3615 GCA_964617605.1 uncultured Clostridia bacterium
TATGTGAGAGTTAGTCTATCAGGGTGGATAGCCAATTATTGGCTGTCCATTTTTATATGAAAATTGTATTCAAAAGTGCCTTTACACTAAAGTTGTTAAATTCATTTTGGATATGATACAAATATGTTTTAGGAGTAAATGGGCACTCATTCAACTGATTGCCCATTTTTAAATTTAAACAAGAGGATATGAATGACAAATAAATCTGAACAGTGGAAAAAGTGAAGTTTGAAAATGTTTATGAACAGTCTATAATGATTCAGCATTGAAGGGAGGTAGCGTTTTGCCAAACAATTTTTTACCACTTATCATTGCGATTGTAGTAGTTGTTGCACTGAGAACATTTGAACATCTGCTGCAATAAAATTTAAAAAACCTACCCTTATGATTACCGTGGGGGTGGGTTTTTATTCTTGTAGTTTATTATAATAATGACTATAATGGAAGAAGAAGGTATTAATTATCAGGAGGAAACAGTTTTGGATTACAGAAGAGCTGAGTTAACAGATATTCCAGGTATTATAATGCTTGAAAAAAAATACCACAAGGATTCAATCAGTGAAGAAGACAAGCCGGGCGGCTTTATTACAACATTTTTTTCCGAAAACAAACTTAAAAAACTCATAGAGGAAGAAAAGGGTTTAGCGGTAGCTTGCGATGGCACCAGGATTGTGGGTTTTGCAAACTCTGCATCCTGGCAGTTTTGGTCTGCTTGGCCGGTATTTCACCCTATGATTGATGACCTGCCTAATATTAAGTATAAGGATACAGTCCTTTCGACGGATAATTGTTTTCAATACGGACCCGCCTGCATACATAAGGATTACAGGGGGACTGAAGTTTTGCCGAATTTGTTTGAAACTTCAAGACTTTTGATGAAGGACAGATATCCTGTTTTGGTGCTTTATGTAAATCAAACTAACCAAAGGTCATTTCAAGCTCATTCACGAAAATTAGGTATTGATGTGGTTAAAGAATTTAAATTCCATGGGAACAATTTATTTGTTCTTTGCTGTGACACCTCAAGGAAAACAATGGGAACTTATTGTAATTCCTTGACATAATCTATTAAACAGATATAATAAGTATATAAAATGAAAAGAGGTGTTTAGATGCCCAGACCTAGAAAATGGAGAAAGGTTTGCTGTTTACCGGATATAAATCGATTTGGACCTTTGGATTCTCCTATAGATAAAGAACATTTTGTAATTATGTCTGTTGATGAATATGAAACAATCAGATTAATAGATTTGGAAGGATTAACACAAGAAGAGTGTTCAAACCAAATGCATGTTGCAAGAACAACCGTTCAGGGTATTTATCAGGAAGCAAGAAAAAAGATAGCTGAATCCCTGGTAAACGGAAAAGTGTTAAGAATTGAAGGCGGCGATTATAAGCTTTGTGACGGAGAGGATTTTCATAGCGAAAGATGCTGCCATAGGAAAAGATGCGAAAAACAATAAATTTAAAGATAAATGGGTACCGATAAAAAGGAACTCATTTTTTGCAAAGATTTACAAGTTCTTATTGCATTACAATATTTGTTTTGATATAATCGATTTTAAGTTAATATATACTGTGATTGGAAGCAGTAGGTTTGAAACAAATTAAGAGAGCCGTCGGATGGTGCGAGGCGGTATTTGTTGAAGCTGAACTCGTCCATGAGTATTTGAAGCGAATAAAGTAGTTTCAAACGGTTATACCGTTATAGTATTGAGTGAGGCTTAGGCCTAATTTGGGTGGTACCGCGGAATCTTCGTCCCAGCAGGATGGGGATTTTTTATTTGTAAATTTGAAAATTAGTATTATATGGAGGCAGAAAATGAAAACATACAATCCATCAGCTATTGAAAAAAAATGGCAGGATATATGGGAGAAAAACGAAATATTTAAAGCGAAAGATAATACAGACCAGAAGAAATTTTACGGTCTTGTGGAATTTCCATATCCGTCGGGAGTGGGGCTGCATGTAGGGCATATACGTGCATACACATCTCTTGAGGTTATATCAAGAAAAAGAAGATTAGAGGGATTCAATGTATTATTCCCTATAGGCTGGGATGCTTTTGGGCTCCCTACTGAAAACTATGCAATGCAAACAGGGAAGCATCCAAGAAAGGTTACAGATGACAATATCAAGGTTTTCACTTCTCAATTAAAGGCTGCCGGATATTCTTTTGACTGGTCCAGAACAGTTGATACCACAGACCCTGATTATTACAAATGGACTCAATGGATATTCCTTCAATTATTTAAACATGGGCTTGCTTTCAAAGATAAAACATATGTAAACTTCTGCAACAGCTGCAGGGTTGTGCTTGCCAACGAAGATTCACAAAACGGCATATGTGACAGATGTGGCAGCCATGTAGTGCAGATGGAAAAGGATGTTTGGTTTTTGAAAATAAGGGAATATGCAGATAAACTTTTAGAAGGGCTTAATGAAGTTGATTATTTGCCAAGAATAAGGCTTGAGCAAGAAAACTGGATAGGCCGTTCATATGGTGCAGAAGTTGATTTTAAATTAAATGACACCGGGGATAATATAAGGGTATTTACAACAAGGCCGGATACCTTGTACGGGGTTACCTTTATGGTAATGGCCCCGGAACATCCTTATCTTGAGAAATACAAAAATAAAATCCAAAATTTTGATGAAATTAAAAATTATCAGGAAGAATCCAGGAAGAAAACAGAATTTGAAAGGGTACAGCTCGCAAAAGATAAGACAGGTGTGGAAATAAAGGGTTTAACCGCCATTAATCCTGTCAACGGCAAGAAAGTGCAGGTTTGGGTTGCAGACTATGTCATGATGGGTTATGGAACAGGAGCGGTTATGGGTGTTCCCGGACACGACCAGAGAGACTGGGAATTTGCAAAGAAATTTGATATTCCCATAATTGAAGTAATCAGCGGAGGAAATATAAAAGAAGCGGCATTTACTGATGTTGAAGACGGAATACTTATTAATTCAGGTATGATTGACGGCTTAAGAGTAAAGGATGCAATAGAAAAAATAACAGATTATTTGGAAACAAACAAATTAGGCGAAAGAAAAGTTAATTATAAAATGAAGGACTGGGCCTTTAACAGACAAAGATATTGGGGTGAGCCTATTCCAATAATTCATTGTCCTCATTGCGGAATGGTTCCCGTGCCGGAAGAGGAGCTTCCTTTGCTCTTGCCTGACGTAGAACAATACCAGCCCACAGATACGGGAGAATCACCTTTAGCAAATATCGCGGAATGGGTTAATGTGAAATGCCCTGTTTGCGGTGAAGATGCCAAAAGGGAAACTGATACAATGCCTCAATGGGCAGGTTCTTCGTGGTATTTCTTAAGATATATTGACCCTCGCAACAAAGAGGAAATAGCATCAAAAGAAAAATTTAAATACTGGGGGCCGGTTGACTGGTATAACGGAGGAATGGAGCATGTTACAAGACACTTGATTTATTCAAGGTTTTGGCATAGGTTCCTATATGATATAGGTGCTGTTCCATTTCCTGAGCCATATGCAAAACGTACGGCACAGGGTTTGATCCTTGGCTCGGACGGTGAAAAAATGTCCAAATCAAGAGGTAATGTTGTAAATCCTAACGATATAATTGATGA
>CAZTXR010000211.1:0-3538 GCA_964617605.1 uncultured Clostridia bacterium
ATTCTCTTCAGTTGAAAATCCATATAGTCACTGGAAACGCAATGCACCGATATATTGTCTATACAACCTTCTTTGACATTCTTATGACCTTCCTCGCCGTGAAGATGTCCGTATATACATATATCTGTATTGTAATTTTTCATAATGTCAAAAAACTCATTAGGAAGTCCATCACTGTTAAAGGGCGGGTAATGAAGCATAACAATTATTTTGCTGTTTTTATTTTTCGCTGACTCTATGGATATTTTAAGTCTGTTCAATTCTCTTAGAAATATCTTTTCATTTGAAATCTCTTTTGAATGTTCTTCCATAGTGTCCCATCCTCTGGTGCCACAAACAAGAATATCATCAAATTTATAAAAGTTGTTTTTTAAAAACCTTATTGTTTTAAACCCTAACTTATCAAGCTTGCTTGAAGTTGACCACCAATAATCATGGTTGCCCTTGCCTATAATTTTTATACCGGGCAAATTTTCTATTTGCAACAAATCCTCCAATGCTTCATCTAACCTTAATGCCCATGAAACATCACCGGGAATAAGTACTAAATCATCTTGGCCTACAGTATTCTTCCAGTTTTCAATTATTTTTTCTTCGTGTTTCTCCCAATTGTCGCCAAATACATCCATAGGCTTTTCTTTTTTAAAGTCAAAATGCAAATCGGCTATAGCAAAAATTTTCATAATATTCCTTATAATTTTATATAGTTGTACTTAATATTCATCCCTTTTGAAAGCTCTGCTTCTCTTTCCTGGCATGTAAAAAGAATTACTTGTCTTCTTTCACTTTCTCTTGACAGCATTTCTAAAGACTTTCTAAGTCTTTTTGAATCATATTGAACAAAACTGTCATCCAAAATCAAAGGAATATTTTTATTTCCGCTAAGAATATTGCTAAGGGCAATTCTTAATGAAAGATAGAGCTGGTCCAAGGTGCCTCCGCTTAAGTTTTCAAGTTCTATTTTCCTGTCGTTCTCTTCCTCTGTCATTACTGTAATATTCATATCCTCATCAATGTCCACACTGTGATACTTGTCTCCTGTTAAATATGCGAAATTATCACTTATTGATTTCTTTAGAAGGGGCATAAAATCACCCTTTATTGAATCTGAAATTTTTGTGATTTTTTCTGCTGCAATTTCAGCAACCCTTATTTTATTTTTAAATATGCTGATCTTTTCTTCATAAAAATCAATCTCTTCTTCTATTTCAGCCAAACTTCTTGTAGTATCCTCGATATCTTCAATTTCCTTATGAATTTCATCTATACCTTGTAATAGTTTTGTTTTCTCTTCATTTAATTTAAAAATATTAAGCTGAATGTCCTGCTTGTCTATTTCTTTAACTTCATCAGAAACATTTATTGTTTTGTTTTTAAGCTCAAAATAATCAGTGTTTCCGATTATATTGTCCAAAATATTTTCCAAGTATTCCTTTCTGTTTAATAGGACCTTGAACTTTTCATTTAAATCAACCATATTTCTGAATTCTTCTATATCAGCTGCTCCGTTAGCTTGCAAAATCATTTCAAATCTTCTTTCCTCAAAATGGATTTCCTTGTCCAGCCTGATAATATCACTGTTGATTTGTTCCCTTTTGTTTATGAGTTTTATAATTTGAAGCTTTATATTATCCTTGCCCTTATATGCCTCATTTAATTTAACAATATTATCATGAGCCAAAGTTAAATTAAATTTGTCGAGAACTTCATTAAGCCTTTTTTCTATTTGATTATTTTCATTTAATATATCATTATATGTTTTTTCATCATAATTAAGGAGTTTAACCCTTTCCTCATACACATTTTTTTCTGTGGTTTTCTTGTTGTAAGTATCAGCCATATTGTATAAGTCTTCACAGCTGTTTTCTTTTATAATTTCATTTTTTCGCTCATTTAACTGATTGCTGTTCATTGTATAATCAGCGTATTCACATTCCATGCTTTCAATTTCCTTTTTTGCACTTACTGAAATATTCCTTCTTTTTAACGCAAAATTATAGCACGCAAAAGCTAATAAAAACCCAATGCTGCCGTAATAGTAATTAAAATTGTTAATATTATAAGCATAGTAACAAGAAGCTCCTGCAGCCAACAGGAAGGCAGTAGCTAAAAAACCTGCAAAAAGGCTTATTGCCCCTTGTTTTTTGCTGAATTGCTTCATTATGTCATAATTTTTAGCATCAGTCAAAATGCTGTTTATTTCTACTTTATGATTGAGCCCTTCAGCTTCCTTGTAATCATCTATAAACTTATTAATTTCATCAATATTTATAGACTCTATACTTTCTTTGCCTGACCTTATTTTCATTTTAAGGGAGTTTAATTTTTCATTATTAGTTTCAAATAGGCCATAATCCATGTTTAATTTGTCAATATCAAAATCATTCGGAATACTGTTTGATAAATCTGATTCATTTAGCCTAATCTCTGAAATGCAACTATCATTTTCTTCCCGCAACCTAAGTCTTTCATTTTTCATGGAAGCAATAGTGCTTTCTGTTTGGGATGCTTCTTTATAATCTTCTTTTGAACAGCTAATAATTCCTGATTCTAATAACTTAATTTCTTCGTACAAATCATCTATTTCTTTTTTAACGGGCTTTGCCCTAAGATATTTTTGTTTTTCCAAAGATAGGTCATAGTCGGAAATTTCCTTGTCTTTCTGTTTAATTTTCATGTTCAGCTCATGAATTTTGCTTTGTATCTTTTTCTTTTCCATGGCCAAAAACATCACCTGTCTGTTTGAATTTAAGGAATTTTCCCTTGCCTTTGAAAGATCCCTAAGCCTTAAGGAATATTGCCCCAACAATGTTTTGTCGTTATTTTCACTTCCTGCCTCTTCCTTAATTCTATATAGGCTCTGCATAATTCTGTCTATTGAAATTTCTTCATCTTTTGTATTGCTTAAATTAATTATTTTATTTTTAAGTTCATCAGCTAATTCTTTTTCTGTTTTGTTGCCAAGCTGGCTGATACTGACAGTATTATAAAATGACACCCTGTTAATATTGAAAAAGTGTTCTCCGGGAATTTTAATATCTTCTATTGGAAATTCATTTCTTTCATCGGTTTTCTTAAACACTTGAACTGTACCCAATAAAAAATCCCTTGAAATCAGATACTTTTCTTCTTGGTCTCCTATTTCAACGGTTCCCTTGTACAAGGGGCTGTTCCATGGTTTATATTTATTGAACTTTGCAGTATCTTCATCAAATCCATACATCATTAATTCAATAAAATTGTGCAGGGTAGATTTTCCTGTTTCATTTTCACCAAAAACAATATTAAACTTGTTGCCAAAATAAATTTTTTTGTGAATGAATTTCCCAAAAGCTCTCAAGTGCAGTCTGTTTATATACATATTATTTTACCACCTTTTCCTTTCTGAGAACTTCAAGTCCAAGTTTATATGCTTGCTGTTCAAGCTTGTCTTTATTGTCATCAAATTGGAGTTTATAACTTTCAATAATATTAAATTCATTTCCTTCATAATTTTTGTTTTCTGTTTTATATATATAATTGTCTTCAAATTCTATAT
>CAZTXR010000212.1:0-3533 GCA_964617605.1 uncultured Clostridia bacterium
GCGTGTTTGTTGACCACGGTCTTATGCGAAAGGATGAGGGAGATCAGGTAGAAAAAGCATTTAAAGAAAAATTTCATATGAATTTAATCCGCGTCAATGCTCAGCAAAGATTTTTAAGCAAATTAGCAGGGGTAACAGATCCTGAAACAAAACGTAAAATAGTAGGCAATGAATTTATTCGTGTATTTGAAGAAGAAAAACAGAAGCTTAAAGACGAATTCGGTCATATTGATTATCTTGTTCAAGGTACAATTTACCCGGATGTTGTAGAAAGCGGAACAGATGCAGCTTCTGTAATCAAAAGCCATCACAATGTAGGAGGACTTCCTGAGGATGTTGACTTTGAACTGATAGAACCCTTGAGAGATTTATATAAGGATGAAGTTCGCCAGGTGGGAAGAGAATTGGGAATCCCCGAAGAAATAGTTGAAAGACAGCCCTTCCCCGGTCCAGGCCTGGCAATACGCTGCTTAGGTGAAGTAACAGAAGATAAGTTAAAAATAATAAGAGAAGCAGACTTTATATTCAGAGATGAAATTAAAAAAGCAGGTCTTCAAAACAAAATATGGCAATACTTTGCAGCCCTTCCTAACATAAGAAGTGTAGGGGTTACAGGAGACGAAAGAACATACTTACACACGGTAGCTCTAAGAGCTGTTCACTCAACAAACGGTATGACATCCGACTGGGCAAGAATACCATATGAGGTCTTAGAAAAAGTATCGACCAGGATAGTTAATGAAGTAGAAAATGTAAATAGGATTATGTATGACATTACTACCAAGCCACCGGCAACGATCGAATACGAATAAATAAAATATCCCGAAAATCCATAAAAGAACTTTCGGGATTTTCATTTATATAACAGGTCCCAATGTGTGTATATCGATGGAGCCAAAATATTTAATAGCTTCATTTTTGGTCATTTTACCGGATAAAACTTCGGTCAGTAAAAGGAAGGCCTCTTCCCCTACTTCTTCAATACTCTTTTCACCGGTGATGATTAGTCCGGCATTTAGGTCCATATCATTGATCATGTTCTGATAGGTGTTTGGATTTCCGCAAATTTTAATAACCGGCATGCTTGGAAATCCTTGGGGAGCTCCTCGTCCGGTTGAAAAAAGCATTAGCTGTGCACCGGTACAAGCCATACCCGTAAGAATTTCCGGTTCCCTACCAGGTGTATCCTTTATCCACAAACCTTTTTGATCCTTTATCATATCCGTATATTCCAATACGCCTTGTATGGGTCTTGTTCCCGATTTTACAATAGCTCCCAAAGATTTCTCTTCAATTGAGGACAGTCCGCCTGCTATATTGCCGGGAGTAGGTTGGCCTTTGCGCATATCGCAGCCGAAAGCATTAGCTCTTGCCTCCATATTTCTAACAATCTCCAAGATCTTATCAGCTACATCGGAGCTAACAGCCCTTTCGGCTAAAATATGTTCCGCACCTAAAAATTCCGTTGTTTCTCCAAACACTACCGTGGCACCTAAATCAATTAGCTTGTCTGCTACATAGCCGATGACGCAGTTTGATGCCATTCCGCTGGTGGTGTCCGACCCGCCGCACTTGATAGACATGACTAGCTGGGATATGTCCACCTCTTCCCTCTGAATACCCGAAATGGAAATAGCTAATTTTTGAGCAAGGTCTGTTCCTGCCTGGATAGCTTTGCTGGTGCCCCCAAGCTCCTGGATATGGATAATCTCAACCGGCTTTCCGGTTCTTGCGATTGTTTCTACTATGCGTTCATGGTCAGTACCCTCACAACCGAGACTGACAACCAATGCTGCACCCACATTGGGACTGCAGCCTAAAGCACACAAGGTGTCTGTTACGCGCTCCAAATCGGGAGGTAGTTGACAACAACCCTGATGGTGAAAGTATCCCACTGTTCCTTGAACTTGTGCTGTAATAGCTTGCGCAACATCATTTGCACATATAACGCTGGGTATAACTGCTACATGATTTCTGGCACCAACTTTTCCGTCAGGCCTAGGATAACCCCAAAATTTCAATAGTATCCCTCCTTATAAATCGCCTCGTCCACGCATGCTTTCTAAATTGTGGATGTGTACATATTCTCCCTTTTTGATGGGCTTGCTTGCCCGACCTATAGATTCACCATATTTTATTATGGTATCACCTACCGCTATATCTGTAAGAGCAATTTTGTGTCCATAAGGAATGTCATCAATTACATTTAACACTTCCGCCTTGCCTTTTTTGTCCCTTACTTCTACACTAGTCCGCTTATAAATATTGTCAGCAAAAATCGTGGCAACGTTATCTCTATCATTTACTTTAATGGCTATATTTCCTTTCATCTTGCAACTCCTTTCGCACATATCGTTATTCTTGTACATTATACAATATAAAGCGGGATATATCAATAATCCCGTTTTTAATTTGTTTTGACCGCCGGGGAAAATGCAAATGACAGATTTGGGGTTATATGGTAGAATTAAAGGGCAGGGAGTATGTTATGTTCCTGCTCCTATGCCTTAGAAGATGGATATTAAAGTCAGGTTCATAAAATGAACTATAAGGAGATGTTATGGTTAAATTTTTAGACAAATTAAAAGAAGCTGTACAAGAAGAAGAAATAATAAGGTTCATAACCGATTTGGTGGAAATCCCAAGTTATAACGGTATTGGGAATCAGGAAACACAAGCAGCAAGATTCATTTATGATATTTTTCAAAAAGAAGGAATTGAATCTGAATTAACTCATGTTGCTGACGGAAGATGTAATGTAATTGGTAAAATTAAAGGTGACGGCAGTGGCAAAACATTGTTAATGACAGGGCATATTGATACAGTACCTCCTTATGATATGGAGAAACCCTTTGAAGTTCAAGAAAGAGATGGAAAATTATTTGGTCGCGGTGTGGTAGATATGAAAGGACCTTTAGCTTGTATGATTTACGCCATGATTGGTATAAAAAGATCAAATATTAAGCTGAATGGAGATTTAATATTTGCAGGAGTTATTGATGAAGAGGAAAAGAGTTTAGGTACCATTGATCTGATTGAAAAGAAAATAAAGGCTGACGCAGCTATAGTAGGTGAGCCTTCTGATTTTGAAATTTGTGTTGCCCACAGGGGTTTAGAATGGTTTGAACTTAGTTTTCATGGCAAGACCGTACATGGGGGAAAACAAAAAGAAGGAATAAATGCAATTTTGAAGGCTTCCAATTTTATTCAAAGAGTGGAAGAAAAACTTATTCCTAAAATAGAAAAGGAAACACATCCCCTAATTGGCACTTCTTCTATGAATTATGGAACAATTAATGGAGGAACTCAGCCAAGCACTGTTGCCGGCGATTGTGTTCTCAAAATCGATAGGAGATGGGTTCCGGGGATAAAATATGATGATGTAATAAAAGAATATGAAGATATTATTGATGAATTAGGAAAAGAAGACAAAGAATTTAAATGTTCTTTAAAGGTAATGGATGCAAGTCTTATGAAAGATGGATATGTTCATGAAGCTATGGAAATAGATTTAAACCATCCTATAATAAATA
>CAZTXR010000213.1:0-3526 GCA_964617605.1 uncultured Clostridia bacterium
GAGAACAAAATGAACATATGAATGATAAATATCAACAAATGAAGAATAATTATATGAGTTTCACAAATAAGAAAGAAGATAAGGATGAAACAGTTTACAGAAACGACAGCAATTTAGCAGATAAAAACAGTTATATGAGCTATGAATTAAACAACACTTTCAATGATAAGGATAATAAGAGTAAAGAGTAAATAAACAAGGCAAATATTCTGATATAAGATTATTTGCCTTGTTTTAAATTTTTTGCTTGACAAAGGAAAGGAAAAACTATAAAATTTATTTGTAATGATTACAATATTAAAATTATTACAAGGAGTATTGTATGAATAAAACATTAGGCCAACTATCGGATGAATTAAAGAAGAATAATATACGCCTTACCCATCAACGACTTAAGGTCTTGGAATATTTATCAAACAGCTCAAGGCATCCTACTGTTGATGAAATTTATAAAGACCTTAAGCAGGAAGTGCCTTCATTATCTAAAACTACAATTTATAATACATTAAACTATTTAGCAGAATTAAAACTTATTAAGGTTTTAGCAATAGATGATAACGAGGCTCATTTTGATGCAGTGACAAAGATGCATGGTCATTTTAAATGTAATGTTTGCAGTAAAATTTACGATTTTGATATAGATGTGGATTCGTGTAATACAGGCGATTTAAGCAATTTTAAAATTGATGAAAAAATAGTTTATTTTAAGGGTACCTGTGCGGGATGCCTTTCTAATATAAGTTAAAATTAAAATGGAGGAAGTTATGGAAAACAAAACACTTGAAAATTTAATGGCGGCATTTGCTGGAGAGTCACAAGCTACAAGAAAATATGAAATTTATTCGGCAGTTGCAGCAAAAGAAGGAAAAACTAATGCAGCAAAGCTTTTTAAAGCCGCTTCTGATGCAGAAAAACTACATGCTAAAAAGGAATTTGAATTAGCAGGAAAGGTTGGTAAAACTGCGGATAATTTAAAAGATGCAAAAGCAGGAGAAACATATGAATATGAAAGCATGTATCCTGAATTTATTAAAATTGCAGAAGCTGAAGGAAATAATGCCGCAGTGGGTGCATTTACATTTGCAATGAAGGCAGAAGAAGTTCATGCTAAATTATATGAAGAAGCACTAAATAACCTAGATGAAACTGAAGAAGCATTTTATTATTTATGTCCTGTTTGCGGAAATATTGAGAAATCTGTTCCTGACAAATGTTTCATCTGCGGAGTAATGGGGTCTAAATTTATAAAATACTAAAAAGAAAAAAAGTCCTTTTATCGGACTTTTTTTATTGCATTTTGTTATGTTAATAAAAATAAGGGCATTCAGGATGACATCAAGTTAAGGTGTTAACACTGACGAAGTATTAGAGCTATTTAGAAAAATTTCAAAATAGATATTGACATTTTGCTTGTAATATAGTATATTCTATTTAGATGGACTTCTAAATAGAAAGAGGTGATACTGTGGGATTTGCAGAAACGTTTAAAGCACTTTCTGATCCAATACGAAGAGAAATATTAGTAATGTTAAGGGAAGGAAAAATGTCTGCAGGAGAAATAGCTGAACAATTTGATATGACTGCTGCCACAATTTCATATCATTTATCACAGCTTAAAAAAGCAGGACTCTTGTTTGAAACAAAGTATAAAAATTTTATTTATTACGAAATCAATGTAACGGTCTTTGAAGAAGTAATGTTGTGGTTCACACAGTTTGGAGGTGAAAAGGATGAAGATAAAAATTGACAAATTAATGATTATATCTACGATTATATGTTTGCTGCCGATAATTTTATCTGTAGCTATGTACGATAAATTACCGGATCAAATGCCCATACACTGGGATATATATGGAAATCCGGACAACTATGGAACAAAGGCATTTGCTGTCATAGGACTTCCGTTTATGATGGCTGGACTGAATTTAATTACGCATTTTGCCTTGAATTCTGACCCTAAAAAAGCAAATTCTTCGGCTGTTTTAAAGCTTATAGGCAAATTAACCATACCCTTTATTACTCTTGCCCTGGTCCCCATAACCTTGTTTGCGGGGATGGGATATGATATTCCCATAGAAAAAATAGTACCTGCTTTTGTAGGTTTATTGTTTATAGTCATAGGCAACTATCTTCCCAAAAGCAAACAAAATTACACTGTGGGAATTAAAATTCCATGGACCTTGAACAATGAAACAAATTGGAATAAAACACATCGTTTGGCAGGCTATCTGTGGATAATAGGCGGGTTGTTGATGTTTATAAACAGTTTCTTAAAAATATATTGGATTCCTGTATTTTTTATTATAATGTCTTTGCTTGTTCTTGTCCCCTTTGTATATTCATATATTCTCTATAAAAACGGATATTAAATAAAAAAGTGGCTGAGCCACTTTTTTTTTAATGCTTTTTACTTAACTTGATACATTCCCTTGCTTTCCATATATTTGAATATGGCTTCTCCATGCTGCTGTTCTTCTTTTTGAATATGGTTTAATATGTTTCTTACCTGTGGATCCCTAAATTCAAATATAGCTGTATCGTATGTGCCTGATACATATTTTTCAGTCATAAGCATATCTGTGCAAAGATCTTTATCAGAGCTTGTAAAGCCTGAATTTCCTTGCTGTTGCCAAGGTTGTTGCTGCCCGCCGGCTTTTTGTTGACCCCCGGGTTGTTGCCCTCCAGGTTGTTGTCCTCCTGTTTGTTGTTGCCCACCGGCCTGTTGGCCCATAGATGGCATTTGACCTTTTAAGAGTTGATCGATAGTGTTGTAATGCTCTTGTTCTTTTTGACCATTTTGTTGAAAAATGCTTTTCAATTCATTACATGATGCCATGTTGGCATAACTTTGATATTTTTCAACGCAAATTTTTTCATGGCTTTTTTGGTCCTCTAATAAAAATCTTTCTTTTGTGCTAAAATTCATTTGAACACCTCCGCTTATATTATTTTCAAAATATAAAAATATATCCCTTAAAAAAATATTTAAAAATATTATAATTTTATGCAAGACATAAAAAAGGCACTGATTTTAAATCAGTGCCTTAAATTCAATGTTTCTGCTATTTTGCCTGGCCTTTTTCCTTAGCAAAATATTCTTTTGTCAATCTGAATACTACCGGACTTAACATAAGGACTCCTACCAAGTTCGGGAATGCCATCAAACCATTCAATGTGTCTGCCAAATCCCACATAAATCCAAGACCGCCTATAGCTCCAATCACTACTGCTACAACCCATATTATTCGGTATGCCAATATCGGCTTTGTTCCTGCCAAATATTCAAGGCATCTTTCGCCGTAATATTCCCAGCCTAAAATTGTTGAATATGCAAACAGTATTAGACCAATACTTACGATATACTTTCCTACACCGGGAAGACCTATATCAAATGCCATTGCTGAAAGAACCGCTCCGGATTCTCCGGTTTCCCATACACCTGTAACTAATATGGCAAGAGCTGTAATAGAACAAATAACTATTGTATCCATAAATACTTCGAATACTCCCCACAAACCTTGACGTA
>CAZTXR010000214.1:0-3480 GCA_964617605.1 uncultured Clostridia bacterium
AAAAACACATCATATCATTTTTTGGTGTGTTTTTTTGTTCGCTTCCCTAAGATAACAATTGAAATTATCATGCATATACTAATGAAAGAACTGAAAGGAGAATGTATATGATAATTCATGTTGTAGAGCCCGGAGAAACGATTTTTACAATTGCCGCTCAATACAATGTATCACCACAAAAAATAATAATAGACAACGAATTGACAAACCCTAATGTGCTTGTGCCCGGTCAGACTTTGGTAATACTTATTCCTGAAACTGTTCATGTAGTTCAGCCGGGAGAAACATTGGCAGATATAGCAAGAAGATACAATACCACCACCGTACATTTGCTTCAATTAAATCCATTTATTGATTTTGCTGATCAATTAATACCCGGTGATCAAATAACAATTAGCAGCAGTGAAGAAACTAAAGGCCCTATAAGTGTACTCGGGTATACTTACCCTAATATAGACAGAACAGTACTTATGAAAACACTGCCCTACTTAACTTACTTGACTGTATTTACTTATGGAATTACAGAAGAAGGTGAATTAATTGACGTAGAGGATCAGGAATTAATAAGAATGGCAAAAGATTTTGGAGTAGCACCAATTATGCTTATTTCCACCTTAACTGAGGAGGGAACATTCAGTAACGAGTTAGCGCATACTATTTTAAACGATCCGGTTGTTCAAAATAACTTAATAGAAAATGTTTTACAAAACTTAGAGGAAAAAGGATATTACGGATTAGATATAGATTTTGAATATGTTTTGCCTGAAGATGAAGAAGCATTTATTGATTTTATAAAGAATATTAATAACAGAATAAGTCCTGAAGGATTTGTTTTATTCACTGCTTTGGCACCGAAAACATCTGCAGATCAACCCGGCCTCCTCTATGAAGCCCACAATTATCCAAGAATAGGGGAAGTTTCAGACAAGGTACTTCTTATGACTTATGAATGGGGCTATACCTACGGGCCTCCTATGGCAGTATCACCTGTTGATAAGGTTATAGAAGTATTAGATTATGCAGTAACAGAAATACCGAGAGACCATATATACATGGGCATCCCAAATTATGGTTATGATTTCACATTGCCATATGTTCAAGATGTATCAAGAGCTGATTCTGTATCAAATGTGCAGGCTGTCCAGCTGGCAGCTGAAGTGGGGGCTGAAATTCAATACGATGAAGTGTCTCAGGCTCCATATTTCATATATTATGATGAACAGGGAAAACAGCACAGAGTTTGGTTTGAAGATGCAAGAAGCATTTTGGCAAAACTGGACTTGTACAGCGAATATGGATTTGAAGGGGTAGGCTACTGGAATATAATGAGATACTTTCCTCAAAACTGGCTTTTAGTAAGCAATTTATACGATATTGTCAAGTTATTGTGATTAAAGCTTGCCATAAAACTGTAATTATACGAGAAAAACAGCATATAAATAGATAAGAGTTATTGTAGGAGGTTTCTATGAACAATAAAAATTATAGAGTGATGAAGTTTTTTGAGCCGGTAGATAAGAAAGACAAGTATAGAGGCTATGTACGCCTTGACATGAGAGGAAACAGAGGAAATATGATTGTTGCTGCCGAAAATATAGGCGATGCAAAATCAACAAGCGAAGTTTATTTATATAAGGATAAACATGATAAAATTAAGTTAGGAGATATCAACAATAAAAAAGGAATAATCAAAAAGGTCCTTACATTTGGGAACAACAATTCAATTGAAGACTATAGTGTTTGTGCGGTTGTAAATAAGGGGAAAATCGTTTTGTATTCAAACTTATTCAGCACATCAAGTCCGGACATTGTGCGTAAATTGGAAGAAGATGAAGAAATGGATGTTAAAAAGTATGAGGAAGAAGCAAAGACAGCTATTGAACCTAAGACAGCAACCGGGCCGAAAACAGGGCTTAAAACAGAAGAAAAGATAGAAACAAAAATAGAACCTAAAACAGAAACAAAATTAGAGCCTAAAATAATGCCAAGGGCTGAGACAAAAGAAACAATAAATGTTATAAAAGATACACTTCAGGATAATGAAATAAAAGAGACAATAAATGATGCAATAACAGAGCCTATTAAAACAGTCACTGTAAAAGAAAAGAAGTACAGAAATAAATTTGACGAGAATCTGTACAATACTTTAAGGGATTACAAGGAGGTGGAACCATTATCAGTTAAATTAAAGAATTTTACATGGTGGTACGTGCCTTATGATGAAATGGGCCTAAAAACCGGCATATTGCCTTATTATAATCAAATAATAAGTTCCTATTATCCATATCCAATGTCTGCACGTGTAACTACCTGTGCAGGACTCATGAAAAAATATGGTCATTATATTTTTGGCATATATAAAGAAAATGATGAGATTGCTAAATTCATTTATGGAGTGCCCGGAGAATTCACAAAGGAAGAACAGCCCTACAAGGGTGTCACAGGATTTAAAAATTGGTCATATGGGGCCCAAGACAATAAGGATGATGGATACTGGCTTGCATTTGTAGATCCTAAAACAGGTGAAACAACAGAACCTCCGCAAATTTCATAAGTAAATATAAAAAACTGCACAATTATAAAAACTCCATTTGGAGTTTTTTTAACTTTAAATTGACTGATTTAATAAAATATAATATAGTTAAAAGCATAAATTAATTAAGGATGGATGTCTGTGAAATATAAATATGTGATTTTTGACTTTGACGGAACTTTGGCTGATACTGAAGAAGCAAATTTTGTCATATATCAGAGATTAGCTGAAAAATACAATTTAAGAAATATAACAATGGACGAATTAGGTCATCTTAAAAAAATGAATGCTAAAGATGTTATGGCTTATGTTGAATTAAAAAAAAGATACCTTCCTTTTATCTTGAAAAAAGGAAAAAGTCTTTTAACGCAAGATATAAAAAATATCAGGTTATGCAAACCGGATATTTTCTACATTATAAAGCAACTCAAGGAAATGGGAATAAAGACGGCAATAATTACCACTAATTCCAAGGCTAATGTTAATCTTTTTTTAGAAGCCCATAATGTTGATACTTTTGATCTGGTTGTCAGTGCCACAATGTTTGGCAAGGAATCAAAAATGAAAAAAATAATTAAAAAGGAAAAAATAAATATCAAAGAATTCCTTTATGTGGGGGATGAAATCAGAGATATAATTGCTGCTAAAAATGCAGGAATAGATATAGCATCAGTAGGATGGGGATATAATACAGTTGAGAGCCTTAAAAAGCAGGAGCCGAATTACTTGATATTTGAGCCCTCTGAACTAATAGAAATTATAAGGAAGGGGGACACACCTCTTTCAAAAGAGTAGAGTCTTCGAGGTCAGAGGAATGTCCCCGTACTTGAAGGGGGACACACCTCTTTCAAAAGAGTAGAGTCTTCGAGGTCAGAGGAATGTCCCCGTACTTGAAGGGGGACACACCTCTTTCAAAAGAGTAGAGTCTTCGAGGTCAGAGGAATGTC
>CAZTXR010000215.1:0-3465 GCA_964617605.1 uncultured Clostridia bacterium
CCCCAAAATGGAGAAGATGATAAATGGTAACAATTGAAAAATTGTTGAAGGATGGAATTGATATAATCAAACAAAGAGAGTTCAACTCGCCAAAACTTGATGCTGAACTTATTTTGTGCTATATTCTCAAAAAAGACAGGATTTTTTTGCACCTTAACAAAAAAACTGAAGTGGATGACAGTATAAAGGAAAAATTTTACGAATTAGCCCTTAAGAGAAATGAAGGTTATCCCTTGCAATATATAACAAATTCCCAAGAATTTATGGGACTTGAGTTTTATATTAAGGAAGGTGTTCTCATACCAAGGCCTGATACGGAAATTTTGGTTGAAGAGCTGATAAAAACAGCGAAAAAGAAGTATAATAATCAAAATATTAAAATAATTGATTTGGGAACAGGCAGCGGAGCAATTGGAATAAGCCTTGCATATTATTTAAAAAACTCCAAGGTTACGGCAATTGATATAAGCGATATAGCAATTGAAACTACTAATATTAATATAAAAAAGCACAAACTGAATAATATAAACACAATAAAAATGGATTTATTTGATGATATTTTACCGGATGAAAAATATCATATTCTTGTGTCAAATCCTCCTTATATAGAAAGAGATACAATTAGAAATCTTCAAACAGAGGTTTCTTGTTTTGAACCTAAATTAGCTTTGGATGGAGGAAGGGACGGTTTGGACTATTACAGGCGAATTGTTGAACTGTTTAAAAAAGTTCATGAAAAGGATGGGGTTCTTGCTGTGGAAATCGGATTTAATCAAAAAGAAAAGGTTGAAGAAATTTTTAGAAATATTGAATTGTTTAAAATAATAGAAACTAAGCAGGACTTGTCCGGAAATGACAGGGTTGTTATTGGTATGACATAGCTATTCACAGCAATGTCAAATAATGCTGTGTCATTCTGAGCTAATGGAAGAATCTTCTAAGACATGGGATCCATCACTCTTGTTTAGGATGACAATAGCAAAACCTATTAACAAAAAATAATATTTATAAATTAGAAAGAGGAATAAAATGTTAGAAAAATTAGAGGCATTAAGCGATAAATATATAGAATTAAGCGAAAAAATATCAGATCCTGAGACATTGAGTGATTCTCAGAAACTGCAGAAGCTTATGAAGGAGCAGGCTCAGCTTGAGCCCCTTGTAACAAAATTCAATGAGTATAAAGAAGCCAGCAATCAATTAAATGATTCAAAGGAAATGCTTAAAGAAAAATTAGATGATGATTTCAAGGAAATGGTAAAAGAAGAAATCAAGGAATTAACAACAGCAGTAGAAGAACTTGAACAGGAAATAAAAATATTGCTGCTTCCTACAGACCCCAATGACGACAAGGACGTTATTGTTGAAATAAGAGCGGGAGTAGGCGGTGATGAAGCAGGATTGTTTGCCGGTGATTTGCTGCGCATGTATTTGAGATATGCAGAAAGAAAAGGCTGGAAAACCGAGTTTATTACAGTTAATGACCAGGGAATAGGCGGTTACAAGGAAGTAATTTTCTCCATTAAGGGCAAGGGTGCATATTCAAAACTGAAATATGAAAGCGGAGTTCACAGGGTTCAAAGGGTTCCCGATACCGAATCAAGCGGCAGAATACATACTTCTTCCGCTACCGTAGCAGTGCTGCCGGAAGCAGATGATATTGATATTGAAATAAATCCCAATGATGTTAAAATTGATGTTTTCCGCTCATCAGGGAACGGTGGACAGAGTGTAAATACAACAGACTCTGCCATAAGACTGACTCATTTGCCTACAGGTATTGTTATTTCATGCCAGGATGAAAAATCACAGCTGAAAAATAAAGACAAAGCATTTAAAGTTTTAAAAGCAAAGCTTTATGACAAATATCTACAGGAACAAACCGATGAGATGGCTCAAACAAGAAAGAGCCAGGTAGGCTCCGGAGACAGAAGTGAAAGAATAAGGACCTACAATTTCCCCCAAGGGAGGGTAAGTGACCATAGAATAGGACTAACACTCTATAAGCTGGATGCATTTATTGACGGAGATATAAGTGAGATGCTCGAAGCACTTATAACATCCGACCAAGCAGAAAAATTGAAAAACCAGATGCCCTAACCCTGTTTTTTCAAGCGAAAGCGCTGAAAAAACAGCGGTAGGTCATTCGCAACGAGATCCCAAAATATGCGACGAAAGGAGCAAATATTTTGGTAAACGAGACTGCGAGATGCCCTAACCCTGTTTTTTCAAGCGAAAGCGCTGAAAAAACAGCGGTAGGTCATTCGCAACGAGATCCTGAGAACAAAAAGAACCGTCCCCAAAACTGGAGGGAGAGTATGAGAGTAGATAAGTATTTGAAGAATGCACGTATAATAAAAAGAAGAACCATCGCCAAGGAGGCATGTGAACAAGGCAGGGTGCTTGTTAACAACAAGACCGCAAAGCCGGGAACGGAAATAGAAATTGGCGATGAAATAGAAATCATTTTTGGCGTAAAACCAATGAAAATTAAGGTAGAAAAATTATTGGAACATGTTGTAAAAGATGATTATAAAGAAATGTACAGCATAATAAATGATTAAATTATTTAATTGTGGGTATATATAAAACGTTGAGATTTTATTAATTACAGCTATCCCATGCGGCTGAAAGCCGCTTTTATAGGATAAATATATAGATAGAGGTGGATAATGGATTTAAAAGGAAGCAAGACAGAACAAAATTTAATGACTGCATTTGCAGGAGAAGCTCAGGCTCATGTTAAGTATACTTACTATCAAAGCAAGGCAAAGAATGACGGCTATGTTCAAATCAGCAAATATTTCGAAGAAACAGCAAGAAATGAAAAAGAACACGCAAAATTATGGTTTAAACTCTTGCATGACGGCATCGCCGACACCACTGTAAACTTAAAGGACGCGGCAGAAGGTGAGCATTACGAATGGACAGATATGTACAAAAATTTTGCAGAAGTAGCAAGAGAAGAAGGCTTTGCAAAAATTGCTTATCTATTTGATGGTGTAGGAGCAATAGAAAAAAACCACGAAGAAAGATATTTAGCATTATTAAACAATATTGAAACAGGTAAGGTATTTAAGAGAGAGGGAGAAGTTGTGTGGCAGTGTGACAATTGCGGTCATATTCATGTCGGGTCACAGGCTCCTAAAGTATGTCCTGTATGTGATCACCCTCAAGCACACTTCCAAATATATACAAAACCATACTAAAACAAAAAAACCGGTTATCCGGTTTTTTTTGTTTTATTAATAATAAATTTGTGGTATTATTAATAAAATATATTTACAGGAGAATTAATATGGCACTTTGGAGCGGAAGATTTGAAAAAGCCATGGATGAATTAGTTGAAGAATTCAATGCTTCGATATTTTTTGATAAAAGATTGTATGATTGTGATATAGCCGGAAGCATTTCCCATGTCACCATGTTATGTCAACAGGGTATAGTGAATGAAGAAGAAAAAGA
>CAZTXR010000216.1:0-3425 GCA_964617605.1 uncultured Clostridia bacterium
TTGGAACTGTAGTTGAAGCAGGAGACCAATTTATTGTACTTGAATCAGTTAAAGCTGCTTCAGATGTTTATGCCCCAATTTCGGGAACAGTAGTAGAAGTTAATGAAGAATTAGAAGATAATCCTGCATTAATTAATGAGTCAGCATTTGATGCATGGATTGCAGTAATAGACATGAGCATGCCAAACGAATTGAACAGCTTGCTTTCTGCTGAAGAATACGAACAAATATACGAATAAAGGAGCTTTTATGGCAAGGTATATTGGAAACACCGATGACGACCGAAAACAAATGCTTGAAGAAATAGGCTATAAGGATATAGATTCTCTGTTTAAATCAGTTCCGGATTCAGTGCTTTTGAAACAAAGATTAAATATTCCGAAAGCATTGTCAGAAATGGAGCTTATAAAAAAAGTTAAGTCACTTTCTAATGAAAACTTAAATACAGATGAGTATGTATGTTTTATGGGAGCAGGTGCATATGACCATTACATACCATCCCCCATAGACCAATTGATACTCAGACAAGAATTTTATACATCATACACACCATACCAGCCTGAAATCAGTCAGGGAACACTGCAGGCCATATTTGAATATCAAACTATGATAAGTGAATTAACCGGACTCCCTGTTGCCAATGCATCCATGTATGACGGCGCATCAGCATTGGCGGAAGCTTGCGTTATGTCCTGCGAAGCAACTAAAAGAAATGAGATACTGATAGCAAGCTCTGTTCACCCTGAAAGCCGGCAGGTTTTAAATACATATGCCAAATTTAGAAATATAATTGTAAAAGAAGTATCATATAAAAATGGACAAGTAGATTTAGGTGATTTAAGTTCAAAAATCGGCAAGGATACTGCGGCTGTAATTGTTCAAAGCCCGAATTTTTTTGGAATAATTGAGGATGTTGAAGCCATAGCGGAAATTACCCATCAAAACAAAAGCCTTTTGACTGTAAGCGCAGACCCTGTTTCATTATCACTTTTAAAAAGCCCCGGCCAAATGGGGGCAGATATTGCTGTTGGCGAAGGGCAGCCGCTTGGAAATGCACTTAACTTTGGTGGTCCCTACTTAGGCTTTATGGCTGTTACAGAAAAATTAATGCGAAAGATGCCGGGAAGAATTGTGGGGCAGACCTTAGACAGGGAAGGAAGAAGAGGGTTTGTGCTTACCCTTCAAACAAGGGAGCAGCACATAAGAAGGGAAAAAGCAACCTCAAATATATGCTCCAATCAAGCATTAAATGCATTGCAGGCAACCATGTACCTGACCTTCATGGGCAAGGAAGGACTTAAAAAGGTTGCAAATCTTTGCTTTAACAAGGCTCATTACACATATGATGAATTAATTAAAACAAATAAATTCAAGCCCTTGTTTACGGCCCCTTTCTTTAAAGAATTTGCGGTGGAAAGCAATTGTCCTGTTGATGAATTAAACGAGAAACTTCTTGAATGCAATATAATAGGGGGTTATAAGATGGAGAAGAATTATCCCGAGCTGAAACAGGGCTACCTCCTTGCAGTGACCGAAAAGAGAACAAAAGAAGAAATTGATTTGTTGGTGAGAAAGGCAGGTGAGTAATATGCAATTAATATTTGAAATAAGCAAAGAAGGAAGAAAAGCATATTCACTTCCTGAGTGTGATGTGCCGGACGTAACAGATGCAATAGACAGTAAATATTTAAGAAAAGTTGACCCCGAGCTTCCTGAAGTAAGCGAGCTTGATGCAGTTCGTCATTTTACGCGAATTTCACAAAGAAATCATGGAGTTGATTCAGGTTTTTACCCCCTTGGCAGCTGTACAATGAAATACAATCCAAAGGTAAATGAGCTGGCGGCAAGACTTGACGGATTTACAAAAATCCATCCCTATCAAGATGAAAAAACTGTTCAAGGAGCACTGCAATTAATGCATGAACTTGGCAGCATGCTTTCTGAAATAACCGGCATGGATGAGTTTACTTTACAGCCTGCGGCAGGAGCCCATGGAGAATTAACCGGTTTAATGATAATGAAAGCCTACCATCAAAACAGAAATGATGAAAAAAGAACAAAGATAATAGTGCCTGATTCAGCCCACGGCACCAACCCCGCATCTGCTGCAGTGGCAGGATTTGATGTGGTTGAGATAAAATCAAATGACAAAGGTTTGGTGGACTTAGAAGCCTTGAAGGCTGCGGCAGGTGATGACACTGCGGGATTTATGCTGACCAATCCCAACACCTTAGGCTTATTTGATGAAAATATATTAGAAATATCTAAAATTGTGCACGATGCCGGTGGCTTAATGTATTATGACGGTGCCAATGCCAATGCCATTTTAGGCATATCAAGGCCGGGAGATATGGGTTTTGACGTGGTACATTTAAACCTTCATAAAACATTCAGCACCCCCCACGGCGGCGGCGGTCCCGGAGCAGGTCCCGTAGGAGTAAAAAAACATTTGACGGAATTTTTACCCCTACCTGTTATTTCTAAAAATCAAGATGGTTGCTATATGGATTATGACAGACCCTTATCAATAGGCAAAGTGAAGTCAGCTTATGGAAATTTTGGCGTATTGGTCAGAGCTTATACATATATTTTAAGCATGGGTCCCGACGGGCTTAAGGAAGTTGCTGAAAATGCAGTATTGAATGCAAATTACATGGCACATAAATTAAAGGATAAATATCTCTTGCCTTTAGATACGGTTTGCATGCATGAATGTGTGCTTTCGGGTGAATGGCAAAAAGAAAAAAATGATGTGTCAACCTTGGATATTGCTAAAAGACTTTTGGATTTTGGATTTCATCCTCCAACAATATATTTTCCGCTGATTATTCACGAGGCCATGATGATAGAGCCTACTGAGTGCGAATCAAAAGAAACACTGGATGAATTTATAGCTGTAATGAGACAAATTGCCGATGAAGCTGAAAATAATCCGGACTTGGTGAAAACGGCTCCGCACACAACTGTCATAAGCAGGTTAGACGAAGCAACAGCAGCAAGAAAACCGGTTCTTCGCTATAATAAGTTTACATAAATTAACTTCTGTAAACAAAGTTTGGGACATTCTTCGAAAGGAATGTCCTTTATAATACATAAAAAAGGAGTAAACAAGGAGTATTGCTTATGAATAATTAATTGACACTGCTAATAATTTTTGATAATCTTATTTTATAAAAAAATTCCCATAAAAAGAGATAAGAGGTACTAAAAATGAGAAATGACTTGAATATAAAAAGTTTTACGGAAGATTCAATCATGCAAATAAAAAATCAAATTGGAGATAAAAAAGCCCTTTGTGCCTTATCAGGAGGCGTAGATTCGTCTGTATCAGCTGTAATGGTTCACAAAGCAATAGGCTCAAATTTAATATGCGTGTTTGTTGACCACGGTCTTATGCGAAAGGATGAGGGAGATCAGGTAGAAAA
>CAZTXR010000217.1:0-3386 GCA_964617605.1 uncultured Clostridia bacterium
GCCTTTGGTCCTTCAACTCCAAAGGACAAAACTCCCCAAGATACAATTCAAAGACCTACAACCATGTACGGGGTGACCAAGGTTGCCGGAGAATTATTATGCGATTATTATTATAAAAAGTTTGGTGTTGACACAAGAGGCGTCCGCTTCCCGGGACTGATTTCATATAAAACTCTGCCAGGTGGAGGAACCACTGATTATGCGGTACATATTTATTATGAAGCATTGAAAAACAAAAAATACTCAAGCTTCATTCAAAAGGGCACTTACATGGACATGATGTATATGCCGGATGCCATAAGTGCAGTTATTCAATTGATTGAGGCAAATCCCGACAAACTTTTGCACCGCAACGCTTTTAATCTTGCTTCCATGAGTTTTGACCCGGAAATGTTAGCAGAGTCCATTAGAAAGTTTATTCCCGAATTTGAACTGACTTATGATGTAGACCCAATAAGACAGGCAATCGCAGATTCATGGCCTAATTCTTTAGATGATTCAGCAGCCAAAGAAGAATGGGGCTGGAACCCAAAATATGACTTAGATTCCATGACAAAAGACATGCTTGAGAATTTAAAAAGCAAAAGAAATTTCGGAGATTGATCTATGCATTTGTGGGACAGTTTAATACGTCACTGTCCCATATAATGGTCTTTCCTTTGCCGGATCTTTTACTTTCATACATAGCCTCATCAGCCCTTTTGAATAATTCCTCATAGGTATCGCCTTTATTTGTCATTGAAATTCCAATACTTAACGATACAGATGTTTCTATATCTAAGTTGCTGAGAAGGATATTCAAGGTCTTGCATTTATCGCACACAAATTCTCCTGAAGGTATATCACTTAAATAAACACAAAGTTCATCTCCTCCAAGCCTTCCAATAACATCTGTTTTTCTGAATGTGTCCTTCAATTTCTTAGCTATATTTTTTAAAATATAATCCCCTTTAAGGTGTCCAAAATTATCATTAACACTTTTAAAATCATCAATATCCATAAGCACTAATGCATCTGTTTTACCATCCGCATCATCCAATTTTTCTTTTATTAGTTCCTTGGTGGCAGTTGAATTATAAAGCCCTGTAAGTCCGTCAGTTTTGGACATTGTAAGAAGCTCTTCTTTTTCAGAAAATTCTCCGCTTATATCTGTTAATTTGCCTATAACGCTGTCAAAACTTCCGTTTCTCCCGAAAATATATACTGTTGCAGTTTTAAAAATCTTTTTATCACCGGAATTCAATTTAAATTCTATTTCGGCAGAGGAAATATTTTCGTCAGCATTTAAAGTTTCTTTAAGTATATTGGATAATGTTTTTATATCTTCTTCGTTATCAAACATATTAATGGTTTTTTCCGATAATATTAATTTACCTTCATTAAAACAATATTCAAATAAGTATTCATTAGAAATTTCTGCTAAACTTTCATACCTTTTGTTTTGCACTTTCAATTTCTTATTTGTTTTTATATTAATTGCCACACTGATGGTCAATACAGTTATAATGAATGCAAATGCAAAAAATATATATAAGCCATAAGCTTCCATAATCATATTAAAAGAAATATTTCTATCAATATGTGATGTTACATTCAGAACTAAATTATTCATTTGGCTGTCATCTATTGAATCCAATGCTTTATTTATGATGGAAATTAACAAATCATCATTATAGAAATATCCAAAGCAATACTCCCTGTCCTCTTTTTCGATGGGAAGGGTAATAATATTTCTGTAATCATTTCTTATAGTATAATAAGTAACCGAATAAGCATTGCCGTAACCGTAATCTGCAATTCCGGATTCTACAGCATTTAAGCTTTCTTCTCTGTTTTTAAAATATATTGTTCTTTCCTCCGGTATTCCGGCAGGAAGTGCACTTCCTACAGTAGCTGCAAAAGTTTTGTTATAAATTTCATTAGCTTTTATGGAAGAATTAAAATATAAAATGGTTTTTGATTTAAGGTAAGGTTTTGATAAAATAATATTTTTATCTATATAATCAACATAATTAGGTGTAATTCCATAAAAAATATCATACTTATCCTTTTGAATATCTTTTAAATTGCTATATAAGTCATATTCGAAAACAAGACCCGTCATTCTTGAAATCATTTCCATAACTTCAATCGAAATCCCTTTTATTTCCCCCTTCTTATTTCTAAATTGGATGGGAGCACCACCTTCAATCGATACCGCTTTGACTGCCGGGTGTTTTGAAATATACTCCTTTTCTTCATATGTTAAATCCAACCATGACCTGCTTTCATTATATACAAATGACTCCGCAATAAAGCTCGATTGCACTGCCATGAATAATATTATATAAATAATAATTTTAGCAAGCTTTTTTCTAATTTCCTGCATGATTTCTCCTGACTGTTAGTTGCTTTCACAATTAGCACAATTAACACAATTTATACAACCCCACCATATTTATACAAATTATTCAATTCAAAATCTCCCACTCATCTTCCTTAAATCCGACTAACACAATATCATTTCCTATGAGCAAAGGTCTTTTTACAAGCATTCCGTCCGTTGATAAAAGCTTGATTTGCTCTTCATCAGACATATGGGTTAGTTTTTCTTTCACCTTTAAATCCTTGTACAGTTTACCGCTGGTATTAAAAAATTTCCTTATGACTAACCCGCTTTTTTCTATCCAGCTTTTTAATTCATTTTCATTGGGATTTTCTTCTTTAATAGGTCTTTCTGCAAAATCGATATTGTTTTTTATCAGCCAATCCTTGGCCTTTTTGCATGTGCTTCATTTAGAATAACAAATAAATGTATATTTCATATTTTCCTCCCTAATCCTTCTTTCATAATCTTACTATTCCTTTATTCTATAGTATCCATGACTATAGAATCCTTACATCTGAGGGTTTTCTGTTTAATGTTCTTTGATATTTTACATTAGGATAGCCAAGAACAAATGAAAGTATCATATTTTCATTATCCTTCATTCCTATTAATTCCCTGATTTTATTGTTGAAAAGATAAGCCCTTTTTAAAAATCCAATATAGCAAACGCCCAATCCTAAAGTATTAGCCTGCAACTCCATTCTTGACGCGGCTATGCCTCCGTTAACCTCAGCAAATCCTGCCTTGTCCTCACTGACAACAATGATGATTTCAGGAGCATTAAAAAATAACCTGTCAATATTTTCATTTTTATAATCCTCATACATGCTTATCCAAGCTTTTCGGTAGTCAGTTGAGCCTTTGGGATCATAAGCAGGATCACTTGCTATTTCATATAGAGTGCTTATTGCCAAATCTCTGACTTCTTCTATTTTGTCCCTGATAATAATAAATCGATTTGATTGTCTGTTGCTGGCTGTGGGAGCATAGCGGCCTGCTTCTATAATTTTATTTAATT
>CAZTXR010000218.1:0-3381 GCA_964617605.1 uncultured Clostridia bacterium
TAACTCATATTTAATTTTTCTATTAAAACATTGTTTATCATTATAAAAACCGCCCCTTGCCGGCGAGAGCTGCTTTAGGGTGCGGAATTTTTTATATTATTTTCTCTGTTTATCCTTTGGTACAACACATGTGCCGCTTGCCCTGCAAACCACTATGGGCTCATCCAGGACGTCGCATGCTGAATCATTTATGTCCTGTCTGGGCACGATAACCTTTCTTGCTTCAAATTCCATCTTTCTTGAAGAACTGCCCGCAGAAACTATTTCGCCTTCTGCCTCGATAAATTCTCCTGCATATACAGGGGCTAAAAATTCTACCTTGTCATAGGCAACGAAGAGTCCTTCGTCCCCGTCATTTCTGATGACCCTCAACCTCTGACTTTTTATCTTTAATCCCCGGCTTTTCTGCTGCAATCTTTGATTTTACAATACTTGAATTATATATAACAATATGTAGCATAAAAGATTTACTGTAATATTCCGGCGGCCTGAGTCCTGTCCATAGGGGATGGTTCTCGCCGAACACTCGTCTCAATGGGTTGCTACTGTTTCATCCTAAGCGGTGTGAAGGGTCTCATATATTGGGGTTTTAATATTCTTCACTACCGTCTCATCTGCAATATCGTTTCTTCCAAATATTAGGCTGTCACCGGCAAAATCATAAAACCAAGTAATTCTATCTATCGCGATATTACTTAATCCCTCATTTATACATTTTGTATAAATCTCGTCAATAGCCACTTCTTTATCATTATCTATTGAAAAATCATAAACTAGTGTTGCACAGGTCTTCATAGTATTTTGCCCTATCTTCATTTTTTATAATTATTGGGGTATACCCATTCTAAAATCATTTTACTTTTAGGTATAAAAGGGTGAAGCTATAAGCATATTTAGTACAAGTTCAAGTGTAGACATTTAACTTTTCTGCTGCATTAATTTTCAAAGCGTTACAACTTGTAACGCTTTCATTCACTTCATCTATTGAGTGTGCCCTTGTGTTGTTATTTATTAAAATCAAAATTTATGGCTTTATTATCCAATTTGGTAATGTGAGAGCCAATTCACTGCATAGCAACTCAACTACATCATTTACCGTTTTTTCCAGCTTAGCAATCAATTTTTCATCCAAAACATGTCCAATTAACGTAATATAAATATCGCCTTTTATAATAGCAGGCATGGATTTTTGTTTATAGTGCATTAAACTATGTCGATTATCAAATATTTTCTTCAATGTTTTAAAAGGCTCAACATTTTCATTATAAACATACTCCTTTTCTTTCAATTTGAGTAACTCTTTGATTTTATCTTTGATAGGCTTTTTCTCTATTTTATTAAATTTTTCTTGAATCATATCAAATCCAATACCATTTACGTAAGCCTCCAAACACATAGCGGCTGATACGATTGCTAATGCTCTATCTTGATAAATCCTATCTAAGTTGCTGTTCAAAGCTATTTCATTATCTAAAGATGCTTTTTTTGAACTGGAAGTCCTTTCAATCATCTCACGATAAAATATAGCTTCTGCTAAAAACGTGGAATACAATTCTCCACCTACAATATTATAAGTCTCATATCTTGACATTCTATGAATAGGATATTTCGAAATTTTATTGACTCCATTATTCAACAACTTTTTTTCATGATGCAGTTGTATAAGTTCTGAAAAGAGTTGATTTCTTATTTCATTTAAATGTTCATAATACTTTTTAATTTCTATTCTATATTGTTTAGTATCATTTCTAAATTTATATAAATCATGCAATATATTATGATTCATATCAAATTCATCTAGATTAACATAGGGCGAGGTCCATTTGCCATATCCGCGCCCTTCTACTTCAACAAAATCTGCAAATTCCCATTGCCAAATCTTTTCTTCATCATATACCATGAAATGCTTGTATAATCCTTGTTTTGGATCCACAAGATTAATATCATTCAGGCTTAGAATAAAAGCACTTTCAGGAACTATTCCCTCAGGTATATAATGAGAGTTATCTGAAGCTAATGGCATTATTGGGATTTCACCTACCGCACTATCAAACAATCTACTAGCAAGCAGAGTATTTGATATATTGTGTATCCAAGTATCTCTTATTATAATTTTATGATTAGTAACAGCCTGCATTAGGTCGTCTTCATCTAATTTGCTGAAATTAAATACACTAATTTTCCCATCCACTGCATAATCCCTACAATCAGTGTATTCAATGGCAATTGATTCTACCCACCATGGATGAATATTAGTTTTTTCCGATATTTGCAAGATAATATCATTCATATCTTCAACCCCCACTATTTATCATATCTAATTTAAATGATTTCTGGACCTATTGCTTAAAATCTGTCTAAAAACTCTGACAGATTTAATGTTTTATATCACCTTTTATTTTTATAATAACATCTACAGGTTGTTTATTAAAGTAGAACAAATTATTTTATTCCTATTTATTCTTTTCAGCAGCAGTCTGCCCATAGGTTATCCAGTGAATTATGTTCTGCGCTGTTTTAAAAAATAAAGTTGCTTCAACTCTGGGGTCATAAACCACACTTGTTGCATAGATATCAAGCACATTTTTTTATTTTAACAAAGATATTCAAATACTTTCTATTCAAGTGTTATGAATTGTTTTTATTATCTTGCATATGTACACTTCTTGTCCATAGTAATCCAATGCTTTTCAATTTTTAATTGACCCTCTACCCAACAATCACTTAGTTTAACAAAGTGAAAAGCATGAATATTATTTTTTTCATCAAAATAAGTTAGGACAATCTCATCAAATATTTTTTTATCTTTTGGTAAATCTTCCTCATGCAATACAAAATTCAAGTTAAAACGGCGAGCACAGTTTGCCGAGACTACTAGAGTATATGATTCATTGTCGCCTAACAAGATTTTTTCTTCGCCCTCCCCAACTCGTTGGATCTGTGTAAATGGGGCAATTTCCTTTTTACCCGCATAAGCATAAAGATTGACATTACGGAGGATGCGTGAAACTCCACTAGTGTTGCACACATCAAGCCAAATTGGGACTTGCATGAATAGTCCTGTTTTGTTTTTACTTCTGTAAAATCCCCACGGTAAATTGTCTTTTCCTTTAGAATAAACAATCTTTGCGTAAAGCGAAACATTGCCGCTTAACTGAATTTTCTTATTTAACCAAGTTGATGCTAAAGTCGCAAGAGCACCAATAATAGCACCTAAGAGAGCTGATCCGGCAGAGATCAATGCAATCTGTTGATTTTTATCTAAATTCTTAAATATTTCTATCATCTCCTTCTATAATCATAACATCTCCTATCAAGCCAATACTGACAACCAAAGTTCTTCGGATTCTATAACAAGTTCTGATACTAATTTTATAAAAG
>CAZTXR010000219.1:0-3378 GCA_964617605.1 uncultured Clostridia bacterium
GTCCTTTTTGAATATTTCGGATATTATTTTCAATCCTGTCAAGGCAAAGCCTACATACATGTTTATTCCAAATACAAAGCCGCCAAAGCCGTAGATCATAAGCCTTCTAAAGTATTTTTCCCCAAAGGAGTTAAACATATGATGAATTTTTTCAGGCTCCATTTTTTCGATTTCTTCAGCTGCAATTTTGTCAAATTCAACAGATTTTAATATTTCATCCAAGTTTATCCTGAGACTTTCAATACTGCTGTCAACAAAGATATTGACAATATATTCTTTTGACCGGGAATCTATAAAATTGAAATTTGAATTAGCGGCATCTGACAACACAGAACGCAAGATAGTCTTAACTGCTTCTTCTGTTTCTTGGTTCATTAATAGCTTATTCACAAACTTTTCAGTTGAAGCAAAACATCCATTCTTATCTATGAATTGGTCTAAGCATAGATTTTTATTATATTCCTTATAAGCTTCTAATGATGATTTTATAATCTTTTCTAAATTGTTCTCCTTGTCAAGAATATGGATTATATTATATATAATTCTATCAATATCATCTTTTTGTACATCATTGAAAAGATTACTGAACCTTAAATTCATGAATTCATCTGTTACAGTATTGATAAGAGACGAAGCCTCCTTAATCAATTCATTTTTATTGCTTATTAAATTTCCATGCATTGTTTCTGCAAATGCATTAAGTTCAGCTTCATAGGAACTGTAAAAGCTCTTTAAGTCCTCTAAGTTAAGCATTTTTAAAATATTGTTTGTATTATTTTTCGACTTATTGTAAAGTTCAATAATTATTTTATTAGTTTTATTTTTAATTTTCTCAGAATTGATGCTAAAATAATTTTCAACCATTTCATTTATTTGCATATTGTTTAGTTTACTATATAAAACTTCAACCTGTGCTTTGTAAAATTTTTCGTTTATTATGTCAATAATAATATTGTTGATTTCATCCTCTCTCGCATCCATAAACTTAGGCAATTTTTGTGTCAATATCTTATTAAGAAGTTCATCTATTATTTCATCTCCGCCCATAAAGGAAAACATGCCCCTCTCAATAAATCCTAAATGATTTTTAAGTTCAGCCTGAAGGGACAGGGATATTGCACTTTTGCTTTCTGCAAGGCTCTTTTTAATTTTCCGGGATAAATTGGCCAGGATGCCAGGCAAATTCTTGTCTATATAGGTTTTGACCTTGCCATCAAATAAGTCTTCAAAGTTTTTGTTTCTGTCAAACCACTGATTGAATAAAATGATGGCTGCTGATGAAACATTTTGTTTGAAGTTCTGTGATAATATAATTTCACTGATCTTATTGGAAATTGCAAGTAATTTTTCATCATTTAAGTTCAAACCCTTATTTGTGCAATCTAAATATTTAAGGTTATATTTTAAAATTTGTTTTTTAAAGTTGTCAGGCTCCGTTAACTCAAAGCCCTTATCATAAAGCCCTAAAGATTTATTGTGAAAAGTCTTGATGAAAAATTCTCCTGAAATTTCAGTTTTCAGTTTTTTCTCGGATTTCACAAACCTATAAATTTTATTGCTTAAATCACTAATGTTTTTGATATTCTTCAAGGTGGAATTACTTAAATAATCAATACTTTTATCCGTAATTAAAGATGAAATTTTTGTTTTGGATATTATTCCATATAAATAATTGTTGAACTGATTAATATTTTTTAAAATTTTATTTTTAAGGAAGCCATAGGTTCCGCTAATTGTGTTTTCCATGTTTTTTATAAGCAGGTTGCTGAGTGTTTGATAATTATTTTCAGCTATATTTTTCGCAAAGCTTGTTTTAATGCCGGTTTTATGCTTATCAAATAATTCATTTATGCTTTTTTTGTTTAATAGACTGTTGTCTATATAATGAGCAGTACTTTCTGCAAAGCCTTTTTGATTTTTAATAATATAGCCAAGCGAAAAATTACGTAAAAAAGGGATTTTAGATAAAAGCTTTATTTCCTTGTAGGGCTTAAAAATCATATTAATAGCCACAACATTTGTAATAAAACCTACAAAAGCATAGGTTGCCATGTTAGCTGCATTTACTTCACCGGGGTTAAGTGGAGAATTCTGAAAAGCAGCTAAAATCAAACCTGCCATAATTCCAAGAATTCCGCCGAAAAACATAATCGGTTTTAATTCGCGGCCTATAAAGTCATTGGCAAATGTAATCAGCTCTTCATCGCTTAACTTATTTAAATTATTTGAAACAAGACCCTTTATGGAACCTTTTAAAATAGTATCAGTATTGTTTATCATGAATTTACGAAGTGTTTCCGAGCTGTTTTGTGATATATTTTCTATAGAGTTTAATTTTTCTATGGCTGCTGTCAGGTCAAGGAATTTTAATTTAGAAGATTCCCCCTTGTATTTATCATAAGCTTCCTTTTTAGTGAAATCGACGATAGAAGGGTTCGTTAATTTACTCTTATCTATATGAATCTTTTGGATTATTTTCATTATCAAACATTTAATTGATTCTTCATTTTCATTGAATTTCATTTTTAAATATTTGCCTGTATTGCTTACAAAATCCTCTTCTGAAATTAAACTGCTTAATTCTTTCGATAGCATAGATTCAATATAAGCTGCAGATTTATTTTTTAATAAATTCTCTGCTAAGGGCGAAGATAATAATCTCTCTGCATTTAAATTAACAAGGGGCAAAACATCACCAATATGCAACTTAGAAACATACTGTTCCAAACTGCCTATAATTGGCTTGCTATTTTTGCTTATAAAGGCTATAACCATGCTGTAAGCCTTATCAGCATTGAAATTATTGCTTTCTGCTTCTTTGATTATATCTGCAAAAGTAATGCTGTCCAAACGTTCAATTATTGCGTTGCTTATATTGACACTTAACTTTTCCGATTGAGAAGCAGTTCTTATAAAGGAAATTATTTTATCGACTATATTGTATTTTTTGCCTAAGTTTTGAAAATAAGTGTTTTTAACAGTTGCTAAAAGCTTTGCTCTTAGGCCATCCGACTCTTTTATCACTTCATCTGCTGATTCTATAATGATTCTGTCGATAATCATACTGTTTTTTTCAACATAACTTACTATGCTATCGGTTACATAAGGTAAATTTTGCTCAATATAACTTTTAAGGCTGTTTTCCAAATCGGGGTCTAAAATAGAATAAATACTTTTATCCAAGCTTTTTAAATATGAAAATAATGATTGGCAAATTTTATAAACAGCATTATTATCTTTGCCGACCTCAGATAAAATAAGGGAATTTATCTTTTCACCGTCAATCTTTATTATGTCTTTGATTTGCTTACCGCTTAAAATATTCAATGCTTGGCTGAAGGCTTCATTTAACCCTGACAGTTGAATAACTTTAGAAGC
>CAZTXR010000220.1:0-3355 GCA_964617605.1 uncultured Clostridia bacterium
TCCTAGCTGACCCCATAATAATCAACATACCATTTTGCAAACCTATTAAGCCCTTCCTCAATTGAAGTTTCCGGCTTAAAGCCAACCGCCTTATGCAGTAAATCCGTAGAAGCGTAGGTTGCCGGCACATCTCCGGCCTTTAAAGGTTCAAATATTTTTTCAAAAATTACTTCCCTGCCCAATGCATTTCCCAATGCTTTTTCCAAGACCTTAATAAAATCCATTAGTTTTTCAGGACTGTTGTTTCCGATATTATAGATTTTATGGGCAGCTGCAGACTCGGCACCAGCCTTTGCGTGGGGCGGATTCCCCATCACCCGAACAAGCCCTTCCACCACATCATCCACATAAGTGAAATCCCTGTACAAGTCATGCTCAAAATCACCCTTGTTAAATATCCTAATGGGCTCCCCGGCGAAATACTTATCGGTAAATCCAAAGTAAGCCATGTCAGGTCTGCCCATGGGACCGTAGACAGTGAAAAATCTCAAGCCCGTAGCAGGTATCTTATAGAGGTGGCTGTAGGTATGTGCCATAAGTTCATTTGACTTCTTTGTTGCAGCATACAGGGAGACAGGATTATCCACAAAATCAGATTCTTCGAAGGGAACCTTCTTGTTAGAGCCATATACGGAACTTGACGATGCATAAAGCAAATGCTCGACAGGGTATTTTCTGCAGGCTTCCAATATATTATAGAAACCTATAATATTGCTTTGAATGTATGCATCAGGATTTTCCATAGAATACCTTACTCCTGCCTGAGCAGCCAAATTAACAGCAATGTCAGGTTTGCAGGCTGCAAATAAATCCATTACCGCAGCCTTGTCCGAAATATCACCCTTAACAAAAGTAAATTTATCAAAGGCTTGCAGTATTTTCAGACGGGCTTCCTTCAAAGAAATATCATAATAATCATTTAAATTATCTATACCTGTAACCTTGCATCCTTCCTTCAGCAGCCTCAAGGACAGGTAAAAACCTATGAATCCGGCTGCACCGGTAATCAGGTATCTTTTATTAATATCAACTTTATTGTTCATCATTTCTCCCCTGTTCCCGCTGCTTCAAGCATGGCTGAGCCCTTACCTTTAACATAGGGTCTGCCGATTGAATAATACTCAACCCCTGCATCATGCATATCATTTATATCATAAATATTTCTCCCGTCATAAACCAGCGGAGTTCTCATTAATTTCTTGTAATCAGCAGGTCTTACCGTTTTTATTTCATCCCATTCAGTAAATATAAAGCATACATTAGCTTCCTTCAATGCTTCTTCAGCAGATTCAACATAGCTTATGCTGCCTTTCTGAATTTGTCCGGCAAGAACCGTCTCACCGGAAACATGAGGATACTTTTTCTTAAAGTTGTCGGCCCCAACAGGATCATAAGCAAAAATTTCCGCCCCTTGTTCCAATAATAAAGGAACATTGTATAAAGAGGGGGCCTCCCTTAAATCATCGGTTCTCGGTTTAAACGTAAGACCAAGCACTGCAACCTTCAAGCCGTTAAATGTAATAAGCCTCTTAGAAGCCTTCTTGTACAAGATAGTTTTTTGGTCATTATTTATATCAATAGCCGCCTTTACGGTTCTCAATTCATAACCATTTTGCCTTGCCAAATATTCCAGGGCCTTTGTATCCTTGGGGAAACAAGAACCCCCATAGCCAATTCCCGCATTCAAAAATCTGGCTCCGATACGCTCATCAAAACTCATGCCCTGTGCCACATCCTCTATATCCGCTCCAACCAATTCGCACAAATTAGCAATATCATTCATATATGATATTTTAAGTGCCAAGAAATCATTGGATGCATACTTAATCATCTCCGCTGACCTTTTGCTGACAGATACTATGGGAGTGTTAAAAGGAGCATAAATTTTCATCAATAGGTCTTCGGCCCATTTGCTGTCAGTGCCGATAATAATTCTTGCTGCATGCAGCGTATCACGAACAGCAGAACCCTGTGCCAAAAACTCGGGATTGGACGCAACCTCAACCCTTACATTATTAACCAAAAAATCCTTGATAAATTGTTCAACCTTGTCATTGGTACCAACAGGCACAGTTGATTTCACAACCACAAGGCAGTCCTTTTCAACAGATTCTGCAATTTGCCTTGCCACCTTTGCAATATATGACAAATCTGCAGAACCATCCGGCTGCTCAGGAGTCCCAACCCCCAGAAATATTGCATCTGCATCCCTATACGCCGCTTTAAAATCACTTGTATAATCAATCCTGCCTGCAGCATAATTTTTCTTCATTAATTCTTCCAGGCCTTCCTCATAAATAGGAGAAATGCCCTCTTTCATTTTGTTTACTTTATTTTCATCAATATCTACACATATTACCCTATGACCCATTTCAGCAAAGCATACCCCTGCAACCAAGCCGACATATCCTGTTCCTGCAACTGCGATTTTATACACGTTCAGTCCCCTTTAATTATAACTTTGTCCATTCATATGATTAATCTCTTAATTCATTATACTGAAATTTCCAACATAAAACAAGAAAAAAGAGAATGTTTCGCATTGAACATTCTCCAAGTTTATGTATCCTATTTCTTAATCCTATAGAAATATTTAGCTAAATTACATATATGCTGACCAGCCACCATCTACCTGCAGGCATTGACCGTTCACAAATGAAGATTCGTCACTGGCTAAAAATACTGCTGCTGCAGCTATTTCACTTCCCTTGCCGGTTCTTGGATTTAAAACCAAACCAGTTCCTGTTCTCCTAGCTCCATCCATATTTATTTGCTTCATGAATTCGCTGCTTGCAATTTCTGTTTCAATAGCTCCCGGGCATATCGCATTACATCTGATATTTTTAAGGGCGTACATAAAGGCTGTGTTTTTAGTAAGTCCTACAACGGCATGCTTGCTGGCTGTATATGTAGCACCTGCTATACCGCCGTGCAATCCGCCAATTGATGCAACATTAATTATTACTCCGCCGCCAACTTCTTCAAAATATTTGGCAGCCTTTCTCATAGAGTAAACAACTGATTTTACATTTATATCAAATACTCTATCGAACATTTCATCCTTAACATCACCAACAGCACTCATATCATCCATAATGCCTGCATTATTTACAAGTACGTCCAATTTGCCAAATAATTTTATAGCTTCATCAATCATACCTTCAACTTTTTCTTTGTCAGTTACATCGGCAGAATAAGCTACAACCTTGCCTTCAAAATCCTTTGTTGCTTCAACCAGATCCTTTAATCTGTCTGCACGACGGGCAACAGCTACTACATTTGCTCCCTCTTTAGCAAAATAATAAGCTATTTCTCTTCCCATACCTGAACTTGCTCCGGTTACAACCGCCGTTTT
>CAZTXR010000221.1:0-1878 GCA_964617605.1 uncultured Clostridia bacterium
ATAAAATCAAAGTTAAAAAGTGTCTAGTTGTAAAGAAGGGCTGCAGTATGCAGCCCTTCTTATAATCCTAATTCTTCTTTCAATTTATTCAATTCTTCATCTATTGATGCATTGCCCATTGATGCATATTTTTCTTCTAAAGTTTTTGCTTCATCTATAGGACCCATATTAAGGTCTGCCATAGCATTTGCTTCATCTAACATCTTGCTTGCTTTTTCTTCCATACGCTCAAATGCACTTTTTGCACCCGATATTTTCTTTGTTGCCTGACTGGCTTCATTTAAGGTTTCCTGTGTTTTTGCAACCTTAACTTTCGATTTAATCATTGTTCGTCTTGATTTCAATTCTTCAATGTCAGAGGTCAGCTTATCATGCATCTGGCGCATTTTAATTGCATTTTCGTGGGCTGTCGCATAAGCTGTCATCAATCCTGCACCTACATTTTCCAATTCCTGCTTCTTGTTGATAAAGGTCCTTGCATCCGCCTCATTGCCTGCAACTAATGCTTTTTTTGCAAACTCGCCGTATTTTGCAACTTCTGCCTGGTTTTCATCCACCAATCTTTTTGTGCGTGTTTCTTCTGCAATAACCTCTGCCGTGCTTTGCTTTACCTCTGCAAGATCCTTTAACATATTCTCCAAATACTGATCAATCATTTTTTCCGGATCTTCTAATTTATCAAGCAATACATTTATATTTGCTTTGATAATATTGTTAAACCTTTCTAATATAGCCATCTTTTCCTCCTTAAATTTTCCTGCCCGCAGGCAAATTGTATTTATTGTTCATCCTTATCTTTGTATTTATCCATTAAGTCTTCCGCCTCTGAACTGCCAAACTTGTTAAGGGGTGTCTTTAACAATTCTTCTCTTCTTTTTGCTTCTAAATTCTTTTGTTCCACAGACTTTTTCCAATACATGTAAAGTATAATAAACAAAATTATAATGCCTGCCAACATGAATACAAAAATCCAGGGTGATTTGGTAACAGTCATAATTCTGTTTGCGGCATCACTGAATGATTTGCTGAAAAATTCTTCATCGCTTAAATTTCCCTCATAATAGTATCTGTCAATATAATCAAGCAATATATCAGCTGCTTCCCTGTCTATTACGCTTTTTGCCTGGGTGCCTGCAATATACCAATCCATATACATATCATCATATTCAAAAAATACCAACAATAAATGTGCCTCATCAGTAAACAACTTATTGTATAAGTTGTTTGCATAGGACTCTAACTCAGATTGTGAAGGGTAATGGGAACCGTTAATAGTATCTGTCAAATATAAATAAGGCTGAACTCCTGTTTTTTTGTAAAATTGTTTTAATCCGCTTAGGAGTTTTGTTTCATTATTAATCCAGCCTATTTCATCCGTATAATATTTGGTTTCATTTACTGACCCGGATGGAAGAGCCTTCCTCTCTATTGTTGATAAAGTAATATTGTCGCTTTTGTTTGAGCCGGCACTGCCCCATATTGAAGCAACAATCATAAAAAATACAGCAATAAAAATTATAGTCACAATCAATGTGATGCATCCGCATCCCCCACCGCCTGAGCGTCTTGAGGGACTGCCGAAACCTCCGTAATACCTGCCGGAAGGACTTAAAGCCCTTCCCAAAAGAAAACCGGAACCAAACCCAGAGGTCCTGCTGCCCCCAAATAACCCGCTGTTCTTAGAGCCTCCAAAAGTACCTCCGCGGCTTCCCCCGGTCATACTGCCCCGGCTCCCTCCACGGCTTCCTCCAAAAGATGAGCCTCCGATACGTCCTCCGCTTCCTCTGCTTCCGCCAAAAGAACCTCCACCGCTCCTTCCGCCGGAACCTCCGCTTCTACCCAATGAAATTACCTCCATATAAATGAATACTTTACCTT
>CAZTXR010000221.1:1978-3354 GCA_964617605.1 uncultured Clostridia bacterium
TACTTTACCTTTCTTGCCAGATCATTGTTTATTTGATGCAAAATAATTTATAATTCTTTTTTAAAAAGACTTGATTGGTCGTAATCATCAAGGAAATTATGATATACATTGTCTTTATTATATCCGATAATAGTATTTAAGTTAATATTGTGGATGCTTTTAAAAATATTTGTGTCGATATTTGGGTTTATTTGTTTTAATGTTTTTATTAATAATTTTATTTCTTGTCTTTTAGAGCCTGTACCCTCTGAATTAATCCTTTCGGTTATTCGGCAGGCACATTGGATAAACTGTAAATTGTTATACTTTTTCCAATTTAAAATATCCTCTTCCCGTATTTTATACATAGGCCTTATGAGTTCCATACCTTCGTGATTAGTGCTTTTTAGCTTGGGCATCATTGTTTTGATTTCAGCAGCATAAAGCATACTCATCAATACAGTTTCTATTGCATCATCAAAATGATGGCCCAATGCAATTTTATTGCAGCCTAACTCCCTTGCATTCCTGTACAAATATCCTCTTCTCATTCTGGCACATAAATAACATGGTCTTTCATCAACTTTATCTACTATTTCAAATATAGGTGTATTGAAAATTTTAATGGGAATATTTAAAATTCTTGCATTTTCAATAATTTGTTGCCTGTTAATTTCATTATATCCGGGATCCATGACTATGTATTCTGTGTCAAACTTTTTATCACTGTATTTTTGCAGATGCTGCATGCACTTGGCCATAAGCATGGAATCCTTGCCTCCGGAAATACATACCGCTATTCTATCCTTATCTTCAATTAATTTATATTCCTTTATTGCAGAAATAAACTTTGACCAAATTGTCTTTCTATACTTTTTAATTATACTTCTTTCAATTTCTTCATATCTTTCCATTTTAGCCTGCTTTTTATGTTATTAATTATTGACTTTCTTAATCTATTATATAGCTTAATGCAAATAAAACAAGAAAATTAATCACATTTTCCTTTAGAATGATATATCCTTATATATATTGCATACCGCCTTTGTGGTTGAAATATCTTCCTCAATTATATCAAAATAGCTTAATCTTTTCTGTATTTCATTCATATATGCGGAAAGCACTGAAAGGCTGTTGTGAAAAACGCCACCTTTTAATCCGATTTTAGCAGGCCCCTTAAAGTTTTTCTTTTTATATGCCACTTCCGTAATCTCAGCAAGATATCTGCCTGCGTTTTCCAAAAGCATTATGGCATAAGGTTCACCCTCTTTGGCATAATCAACTATAAGAGGAAAAAGTGCCGCAATTTTATTTTTTTCACTATTATATATAAAACTCATTATATCAGAGCGTGTTAAACCACCTATTATTTCAATAATAGCTTTGCTTAAATTATC
>CAZTXR010000222.1:0-3348 GCA_964617605.1 uncultured Clostridia bacterium
ACGTGGGGACGGGGTTGTTGTCATAAATTTATGACAACAACCCCGTCCCCACGTCACTGCCGTCCCCACGTCACTGCACCTGTCGCTTAGAGTGACATATTAGGGTCTGTTTTCTTCTTTCCTAAATATGCTTCCTGAATCTTTTCATCCTTAATAAGGTCTGAAGCAAGCCCCTCCATTGTAACGGCACCCTGCTCCAAAACATATGCCTTATCTGCAATAGACAATGCTTTAAATGCATTTTGTTCAACTAACAGTATTGTTTTCCCCATATTTTTAATTTCTATAATAATATCAAAAATGGTATTTATTAATAAAGGTGCTAAACCTAATGAAGGCTCATCAAGGAGTATAAGCTCAGGACTTGACATAAGACCCCTTCCCATGGCAAGCATTTGCTGCTCTCCTCCGGATAGGGTTCCGGCAATTTGATTTTCTCTTTCTTTTAATATGGGGAAGAGCTCAAACACCCTTTTCAAATCTTTATCAATGCCATTTTTATCATTTCTTAAAAAAGCTCCCATATGCAAATTTTCTCTTACTGTAAGATTTGCAAAAATTACCCTGCCCTCAGGCACCTGACATATTCCTGCCTTAACAATCTTATGAGCCTGTTTGGGGAGCTTTTCACCCTTGTAAATTACTTCACCGTCCCTGTATTTGACAATGCCGCTGATTGCATTGATTAGGCTTGATTTGCCTGCACCGTTGGAACCGATAATTGAAACAATCTGACCTTGGGGAACGTCTATGGTTACTCCTTTGAGGGCATGAATACCGCCATAATAAACATTTAAATTGTTCACATTAAGCATGGCTCTCCTCCTTCCCAAGATAAGCTTCAACAACCTTCTTGTTTTCCTGAACTTCCTTAGGTGTTCCAAGAGCCAATGGTATACCAAAGTTTAGGACAAATATTCTGTCACAAACACCCATTATCAAATCCATATGATGTTCAATAATAAGCACCGTAAGCTTAAACCTGTCTCTTATCTCCTTAATCAATTCCACAAGCTGTATTGTTTCTTCTGGATTCATACCTGCCGCAGGTTCATCCAAAAGTAAAAGCTTAGGTTCCAGTGCCAAGGCTCTGGCAATTTCAAGCTTTCTTTGGAGCCCATAGGGCAGGTTAGATGCTACCACATCCTTATAATCCCACAAGCCCATTAATTTTAAAAGCTCTGCAGCCTTATCATTTAACAATTGTTCCTGTGGCTTAAATTTTCCAAATCTAATAACAGAGTCTGCAAGGTTGTAATCTGCTAACTTATGGCATGCTGTAAGAACATTATCATAAACCGTTAGCTTTTTAAAAAGCCTTATATTTTGAAAGGTCCTTGTTATTCCCATATTTGCTATTTCAAAAGTTTTAACATTTTCCAGTTTTTTATCGTTAAAGTAAACTTCACCGCTTGTAATACTGTAAATCCCTGTTATTAAATTAAATATTGTAGTTTTGCCGGCACCGTTCGGGCCTATCAAACCAAAAATTTCTCCTTCTTCAATATCAAAGGTTACATTATCTACAGCAGTTAACCCTCCAAATTGCTTAGTTAAACTTTTAAGAGAAAGCACACTCATGATTTGACCTCCCCTTTATGTCGTTTTTTGTCAATAAATGCTTTCATTCCTTTAATGCTGAACTCCATCCCTCCCATGAGTCCTTGAGGTCTTGTGATCATGATAAGTATTACTGCAGCACCATACAAAACAAGCCTCCAGTTTGAGAAACTTCTGAGAATCTCCGGTAAAAATGTCAGAAGTATTGTTCCTACAACGCTGCCTGATACACTTCCCAATCCTCCGAAAATTACTATTATTGTTAATTCTGTAGATTTAACCATTTTAAACATTATAGGCTGTATATACCCTAAGTAATGTGCCATTAAGCCCCCTGCGACTCCTGCATAAAAAGCACTTATGGCAAATGACATAAGTTTATATTTAAAAACGTTTATTCCGATAGTTTGAGCTGCCAATTCCTCTTCTCTTATGGCAACCATATTTCTTCCGTGCCGAGACCTTATAATAAGCACTAACACGGTAATTGCTATCACATTTATTATTACAACATTTGTCAATGTTGTTGTTCCTTGGGTAGGTATGCTTGGAAGTCCTCTTGCACCCCCAAAATATTGCATATTATCAAGAATAAGCCTAATAGCTTCCCCAAATCCCAAAGTCGCAATACAAAAATAGTCTCCCTTTAAATTTAAAGTTAACTTTCCAATAACCAAACTAACAAACATAGACACTAATCCGCCTGCTATCAGTGCTATATAAAAGTGCAGCCAAAACAAAGATTCAGGCAAAATGTTAAGCTTCATGGTAATTGTAGCAGCTGTATATGCGCCTATCGCCATAAATCCTGCATGTCCAAATGAAAATAAACCTGTAAATCCCGTCAGTAAAGACAAGCCTAAGACTGTCATTAAATTTATACCTGATAATATTAATATTCCTGATACATAACCCCAACTCATAGTCTGCCTCCTAAGCCTTATCTTCTGTTGTTTTACCCATCAAACCCGTAGGCTTAAATATGAGTACGGATATAAGAAGTGCAAAAGCAATTAAGTCCCTATATTGCGATGATAAGTATCCGGAAGTCATCGTTTCTATAAGGCCAAGCAGTACGGAGCCTATTATGGCACCCGGCAAACTTCCCAATCCCCCAAAAACAGCAGCTATAAAGGATTTTGTGGTAATATTGCCAATTTGGGGATATACGGTATATTTCATTCCAAAAAGCATACCAGCCAACCCGGCCAACAAGCCTCCCAGCAAAAATATTATGAATATAACCATATCCACATTTACTCCCATAAGGGTACTGCCCTTAATACTGTAGGATGTTGCTCTGATAGATAATCCGATTTTGGTTTTTTCTATTATATACATCAGCCCTATCAGGCTCAAGGCAGATATCATAAACATTAATATATCAATTCTGCTCAAGGCTATGTCTCCAAGCATTATAGGGCTTGTAGAAAAAATAGCCGGATAAGATCTGAAGGTAGGTCCTATGGGAGATGCAATTACTATATTCTCCAAAAATATTGAAGCTCCCATTGCGGATATAATAAAATAAAGAAAGGGTGCATTTCTTTTTCTTAAGGGCCTGTACACTATCCTTTCCATACTTACCGCCAATAATCCCGTACCTAATGCAGATAAAATAAATGCAATAAAAAATGGTACATTAAATAAGGTAAGACAAAAATATCCTATGTATGCACCTATCATAATAACTCCGCCGTGTGCAAAGTTAGAAAAATTCATTATACTATATACAAGAGAATACCCTACAGACATTAAGGCATATACGCTACCTAAGGACAAACCGTT
>CAZTXR010000223.1:0-3346 GCA_964617605.1 uncultured Clostridia bacterium
TATCTTGGAATAATGGATTGTGGCAAATAATAGATTTTCAGCATGTTAAGCCGGGTAAGGGAGCTGCTTTTGTTAGGGCTAAATTGAAAAATATCATATCAGGTGCTACAAGAGAAGAAACATTCAACCCGTCAGAAAAATTCCCCTTGGCTCGTATTGAGTCAAAGGATATGCAGTACTTATATAATGACGGACAATTATACTATTTCATGGATCCCGAATCATATGAACAAATTCCGCTAAACTATGAACAAGTTGAGGAAGCTATTGTATATTTGAAAGAAAATGATTTTGCACAAATGAGATTCTACGAAGGTAATCCTTTTGAAGTAACTGCACCTAACTTCGTTGAATTGGAAATTGTTGAAACAGAACCCGGATTTAAGGGTGACACTGCAACAGGAGCAAACAAGCCTGCTACAACTGAAACCGGTGCAAAAATAACAGTGCCGCTTTTCGTTGAGATAGGGGATAAAGTGAAGATTGACACCAGAACCGGTGAATATCTATCAAGAGTTTAAAAGGAGGTAATATCATGGAATTTTTGTATGAAAAAATATCATATTTAAGAGGTTTGGCTGATGGCTTGGATGTTAAGGCTGACACAAGAGAAGGTAAATTGTTTAATGCCTTAATGGATGTTGTTGAAGAAATTGCTGATGCAATGAATGACATTGTTGAAGAACAAGATGAAGTAAATGAATATTTAGATTTGTTGGATGAAGATTTATCTGTTGTTGAAGAAGAAATTTTCGGCGATATGGAATTGGATGAAGATGAATACGATGATGACTATGACTTCGATTTCGATGATGACGATTATGACGATGATTTCGATGATGAAGAAATAGAAGGCAGAAGCTATAGCGAAGAGGATTAACAGCTAATAGCAAATAGTAAATGCAAATTAACAAATTACATAAAAGGAACATTTCTGTAAAAGAAATGTTCTTTTTGCACGTTGGCGTGCCGGGAGATTCTTCATCTGCGCTTCAGAATCTCACCTAAGGCCAGATTTCTGCCGGGTCTACCCCATATATTTGCACTATTTCAAACAAATCGCTGTTTGCCATATCTTTTGGTGTCACAAGCCAAGTTCCGTCAGAATCCGTGTCATAACCGAATTGCATCAAAGGATACCACACAACATGAGCACATTGGGTGCTTATGATTTTTTCCGGTGCCGGATTTTTCTTGCTGGTGAGCCCCACTGTCAGGCCATAGGGTATATCAAGCATATTATTCTTGGCAAATTCGGCAATTTCATCCAACCTTTCTTGTGATGCATCTTTTAATTTAAGCATTATAAATGAAGGATAAATTCTCCACTTGTTAATGTTTTGCAACATAGTGTCTGTGCCTAAAAGCACTGCCTCAAGGGTTTCTTGGTTTTTAGCATCCGTTACAATTCCTGCATGGCCGTGCCTCCAACCCAAGGAATGGGTAGCCTTTGTAAGAAGCACATATCCGTTTTCATAAGGGGCAAGGTTAAAGCCGTATAGGGGCTTCCCGTCATCATTAACAAGGGATTCCTGGCTTACAATTATAGCAATTCTTTCACACAAGACATTGTAATCTTTAAAAAAGTCTTGCTGGAATTGAAGAATGTTTTGCTTGCCTGATATTTTATCTTTTAATATTTCATCCACTGCAATTTTGCCAAGACCTGTCTGATAGAATAATTCCTTATAATCATCATCGCTTAATACTTCTTTGCTTAGAATATTTGTAAGGTCTGTTTTTTCGTAATCAGGACGAATGTAGCCCAGGGGCTCAATCAGTTCATCGGCTATTGATAAGACAGCAATAATTATGATTATTATTATAAATATTATGAATAATTTTTTATGTTTTGAAGTAGTAAATTTTTGATTTATCATTATATTCCCTTCTCAGCCGCTCCGCTCAGGATGACACATTCGAATCTAAACCTATTATATAAATATTATGCAAAAATTTCAATGGAAAAGGGAAAAATTTTGTGCTACAATATATATCATATTAATTTGGAGGGATTTAAATGAACAAATATAAAAGAATGGATAGAATGAAAAGAGCTATTTGTTTGATATTGGCGGTTGGAATGGTTGCAACTGCATTTATAAGCTTACTGGGATACTTTATTTAAATATGGTCTACTTTGATTATTTGAAAAATATTAACGGAATTGAACTAAATAAGCAGCAGATGGATGCGGCTTCCTTTGATAAGGGTAATGCATTGGTTCTTTCGACTGCAGGCTCCGGCAAAACTACGGTTATTATTGCCAGGGTCGGAAGACTATTGTTTGAAAACAAATGCAGCAGAAAAATTCTTACCATTACATTTTCAAAGATGGCAGCCAATGACATGAAGGAAAGGTTTGAATCATGTTTTGGCAGCGCTTATGAAGCAAAAACAGAATTTTCAACTATACATGCCTTTTCTTATAAAATTGTAAAGAACTTTTACAGAAGAAGGGGCATTAATTTTAGCCTGCTTACAAATAATTATCAGGTTCTGTCTGAAATCCTTAAAAATCATTATTCCAAGTCTTATTTCAGCTATATAAGCGAGGAAGAGGTTGAAGATTTGTCATCTGCCATCGGATATGTAAACAATATGATGATTAAGCCCGAGGAATACAAGGACCATGGAATTGAAATCAAAGAATTTGACAAGCTTTTCAATGCTTATAAAATGTACAAGTCTCAAAATAGGCTGATTGATTTTGATGATATGCTGATTTATTCACATAAAATTCTGTCTGATTCAGAAAACTACAGACAGCAGCTGAAAAGTATATATGAATATGTTCAAATCGATGAAATGCAGGATACCTCCAAAATTCAGCATGAAATAATCAAGCTTGTCACTGATGACAATCTCTTTATGGTAGGAGATGATGATCAAGCCATTTATTCTTTCAGGGGGAGCTACCCGGATTTTATGCTTAAATTTAAGGAATTTTATAGGAATGGCGAAATATTTTATTTGGATAACAATTACCGCTCTGACAGATATATTGTGGAAGGTGCCGGAAATTTCATAGGAAAAAACAAAAACAGGTATAAAAAATCTATTAAAACAGAGAATCAAAGGCAAAATGAAATTAATATAATTAAGTTGAAATCAAGGGCGGATCAAGCTAAATTAATTACAAAAGCAATCAGTGAATCGAGGGATGAAAATAAAACTGTGGGTATATTATTCAGATACAATATGTCTGCAATGATTTTAGCTAACAGTTTTCATGAAAACAAGATTGAATTTTATATTAAAGAGGATAAAACAAAGTTTTTCAGCAGTGCCGTTCTTTATGATATTTTAGCCTTTTTAAGTTTGGCAATAAACCCAAAGGACAGGG
>CAZTXR010000224.1:0-3340 GCA_964617605.1 uncultured Clostridia bacterium
GTTCAAAAGGTTCTTGATGAAAAAGAAGTTTCTATACTTATAGAAGATATAGAAAGTTTGCAATTAAATGATACAAAATATAAAAGCCTTGAAAAATTTGAACACGATAAAAATATTATCCTTGAAACACCATGGCTGGTAAGTGTTGTGCTCCAGAATAAGAACAGCAAAATAAGCGAAATAATTGATTTAAATTTAAAAGCTAACGGTATTGAAGATGTCAGCTGCAAAAGAATTTTCTCGGCATTGAGAGCCTTGTATAAATCATCTGACAAAATCGACGATAATGAAAGAGCCGAGAAAATTTAAAGGCACTCTTTAGTGGGACAGTTTAGATACGTCCCCACTGGCTCACTATGTCGTAGGTGTCTTGGGCGATGATTTTTTCTTCATTTGCATTAACTGCTATTATTTTAACCTTGGATGAATCTTTGCTGATTATACCGGTCTTGGTTTTATTCTTGCCCTCATCTAATTCGATACCCATGTACTCCAAACCATGGCATACTTTTTCTCTTATGTAGGGCGCATTTTGTCCTACCCCTCCGGAGAATACAAGTATATCGATTCCTTCCATAATAGCGCTGTAGGCTCCCACATATTTTTTAAATCTGTGGCATACTGCATCTATGGTAAGGCTGGCTCTTTCATCACCATTTTCTGAAGCTTCATATATTTCACGCATATCGTTGCTGATGCCGGAAAGTCCTTTCCAGCCGCTTTTTTTATTTATTAATTCATCAGCCTGTTCAATTGATAAGTTTTCCTTTTTCATTAAATACAAGATTGCAGCTGTGTCAATATCTCCGGCCCGGGTAGACTGGATTAAACCCTCATGAGGAGTAAAACCAGTGCTTACCTCAATTGATTTGCCGTATTTCATGGCATTGGCGGTAGTGCCGCTTCCTAACATTAAATTCACGACCTTGTATTTTTCATGAGAATCATTCAATACTTTATCAACTTCTTCCGCCATACTTCTGAACGCAATTCCATGGAATCCGTATCTTCGAATTTTATATTTTTCATAATATTCATAGGGGATACCGTAAATGTAGGCAGCCTTCGGAAGTGACATATGAAAACCATTATCAAATGCCAAAACCTGAGGAACATGGGGGAGAAATTTTTTGCATGCATAAATTCCCGCTAAATGGTTGGGATTGTGAAGGGGTGCCAGGTCCTTAATACTTTCTATGTAATTTATAACATTGTCATCAACCATTAGGGATATATTTTGCTTGTCTCCGCCCTGAACAACCCGGTGTCCTATTGCATGGATATCTGTAATTTCAATACCCAAATCGCTCTTGAAAAGAGTATTTATTATTAAATTAAGCCCTTCTTCATGATTCATTATAGGCTGAATAGTTTTTTCCTTTGCTGAAGAATGTTTAAATTCGGCATCCTTATAACCTATCCTTTCAACGCTGCCTTGTATGATTATATTGTACTTGGGCATTTCGGCAATTTGAAATTTTATAGATGAGCTGCCGCAGTTTAAAATCAAAATATTCATGTTACCTCCTGCAATTTACAATTTTTTTAATTATACAGTATGAAGCAAAACTTATCAATTAATTATTGATTGAAAAAAGGATGAAATCCTTCGTTGTGCTCAGGATGACACCCCGCTGGAAGTCCCTATTTTTACCAGCCTATATTTGCCGTCGTAATTTATCATGGTAATACTACCGTAATTTATTTTGTAATCAAAGGTATCCTTAATGCGGATATTTGCAAGGGATGAAATAATTGTTCTGATTACGCCTGCATGGGTGACTATCAGAATATTTCCGTCTGACTCATCAAGCACTTTATTTAATTGCCCCATGGCTCTTTCCCGGCATTGAGACATGCTTTCTCCGCCCTTAACAATATAGTTTTCCAAGTCTTTTCCCCGATCTTCATATTCTTTGGGGTAGGTTTTTTTTATTTGCTCAAATGACAGGCCGTCCCAAATACCCATATCCAATTCGGAAAAATTATCGCTTACAATGATTTCTTTATGAGAAATTATGGCTGCTGTTTCTCTTGCCCTTTTTAAAGGGCTTGAATAAACATGTTCAATATTTTTGGGCATCAAATAATCAGCTAATATTTTCGCTTCCATCTTACCTCTTTCACTTAAGGGAATGTCTTTCTTCCCCAAGCATATACCTTCATTTATTTGAGGATGACAGTGGCGAACCAGGAAAATACTCCGACAATTGTTAAATTCACCCATAAGGCCTCCGATTTGCTTTTAATTTAAAAAACTTTATCATATAAGATCCTTGCCTGCTTTTTTCTTTTTTCAACAGCACTTTTCTTTACTGTGTCATATTTATATAATTCTTCCTTTTCTGAAAATCTTTGCTCGATAGTGCATATTTGATTCTCCTTAACCAATTTATCAGCTAAGAAAACCACTTCCTTTTCACCTATAATATTAGGGATTTCTTTTAGTTCCATATGCTCTCTCACAATATGGGATATCCCTTCGAAACCCATATCCATAAGCCAATTTGCTCCAAGATCTGCGTGATGAGGATTTCCTTTGGCAATATCATGAAGCAAGCTTGCCGCCAAAATGCTGTCCTTGTCTAATTCAATTCCTTTGTCCTTTAATTTTTCATAAATAGCCAAGGCAACCTCAGCTACCTTTTCCATATGAGATTTAAGCCCGGCAGGCAGCTCAAAATAATCCTGAATTTTTCTGCAAAGCTCACATGAAGGGCAGTCCTTGCTTTCATTGTATTTTAACAAAACTTCATAATCCTCCAATGTATCTGCATCCAAAACTATGCCCGGATCTGCAAATGAAGCTTTCATGTATCCGGGACTTGCGGGAGATATTACGCCCTGCAAACCATTTCTGCCATCATGCTCAAGTATTGTGTCTGCAAATTCAGAGCTTATCAGTAAAGGATGTCCGTTTTTTCCTTGGTAGGAGGGCTGAATAATTTTGTATTCTGAACCCTTAATGACATCCATCATTTTATTTAAGGTAAATTGCTGAACAAAGGGGCTGTCCCCGGGACTTATGAAAATAAAATCAACCTTTTCCTTTATTTCTTGCAGTCCAAGGCAGACAGAATCAAACATATGGGTCCTTTCATAGTCGGAATTGCTGACAAAACGGATCTTATCACCGTAACCGCAAAGACTTTCCCTTATATCATCACCCCTGTATCCGGTCACTGCCACAAGCTCATGGACTCCCGCAGATATATAATTATTTATGGTTTTTTCAATTATAGTCGATTTTCCGATTTTCATAAGAGGCTTAAAATCTTTCATCCTTGAAGAAAGACCTGCTGCCACTACCACCAAACCCGTCCTATATTTCATACAACCT
>CAZTXR010000225.1:0-3330 GCA_964617605.1 uncultured Clostridia bacterium
TAAGATTATTTCCCGAGAAATGTAGAAAAATGTCGTATTATTTATTATTTATTATTTATTATTTATTATTTATTATCTATTTACAAATATTTAACTTTTATATCCATGCTATTATACAATTAAAATATTATTTCTTCAAGTTATTATTTTCCTTTATAAATTTACAAATTAAAAGCTTTGTAATTATATCATACAAAGCTTAATGTTTATTTACAGTCTCATTCACCAATTTATTTGCTCCTTTGTCGCATAAATTGGGAATTCGTTGCGAATGACCTACCGCTACTTTCCAGAAACTCTTATAGGGGACATTCCTTCTACCTACAAAGACTTACCCTATTCTGAAGGTGTGTCCCCATACCTTTAGAAATTAGGGCATCTTAATTCACTTCCAGGATTTCATATTTGATGTTTCCGCCGGGTGAAGCAACAGTAATAACAAGTCCCTTTTTCTTGCCCATCATCTCTTTACCAAGAGGAGACAGGTTTGATATTTTATCTGAAATAGGATCCGCCTCTGTTTGACCAACAATATTGTATTCCAATATTTCATCAAATTCCAAATCCCTAACTTTAACCTTGCTGCCTATTTGCACAATTTCCTTGTTTTTTTCATCATGCTTAACAATTCTTGTCTGTTTAAGCATATGCTCAAGAACAATTATTCTTGATTCATTTTTATTCTGTTCTTCTTTAGATTCGTGGTACTCTGCATTTTCGCTTAAATCACCCTCTTGCAAAGCACCCTTGATTCTTTCGGAAATTTCATATCTTAATTTTGTTTTTCTGTCTTCTAATTCTTTCAGAAGCTCATTATAGCCATCTTCCGTAACTAAAATTTCCTTGTTATCCATTAATCCACCTATGACGGGGACATTCCTTCAAAAGCTATCCCGCAAAGACTCACCTTACTTTGAAGGTGTGTCCCCCCTCCTTTATATACCTAATTCTTCTTTTACTTCTTTAAATGCATTCAGTGCAAAATCCAAATCTTCCTTTGAATGAGCTGCTGATATTTGAGTTCTTATTCTTGCCTTTCCCTTTGGTACTACAGGAAAGTAAAAACCTACAACATAAACACCTTTTTCCAAAAGCCTTTCAGCCATTTTTTGCGACAATACCGCATCACCAAGCATTATTGGAACTATGGGGTGTTCACTGTCTATAATATTTAAACCTATCTTTTTAATTTCCTGTCTGAAATATTTTGTGTTTTCTTCTAATTTATCTCTGTATTCAGTGCTTTCAGTGAGCATTTCAAGAACTTTAAGCGATGCTCCCGCAATTGCAGGTGCCAATGTATTTGAAAACAAATAAGGTCTTGAACGCTGTCTCAGTAAATCTATTATTTCTTTTCTGCCGCTGGTATATCCGCCGCTGGCACCGCCTAAGGCTTTTCCCAAGGTGCCGGTAATTATATCCACCCTGTCCATTACATTTCTGTATTCGTGGGTTCCTCTTCCGGTTTTTCCTACAAATCCTACTGCATGACTGTCATCAACCATAACTATAGCATTGTATTTATCGGCCAAATCACATAGACCCTCTAAATCAGCAATGATTCCGTCCATTGAAAAAACACCGTCTGTTGCAATAATTTTATTGACAGCACCATCCTTGTCCGCCTGAATAAGCTCTTCTTCCAAGGATTTCATATCATTATTTCTGTATCTGTATTTCATGGCCTTTGATAATCTTACACCGTCAATAATGCTTGCATGATTTAATTCATCGCTTATAATGGCATCATTTTCAGTGGTAATTGTTTCAAACAAACCGCCATTTGCATCAAAACAAGATGAATAAAGGATAGTATCTTCCATTTTTAAAAATTCACTTATTTTTTTCTCAAGCTTTTTATGGATTTCTTGAGTGCCGCATATAAATCTTACGGACGAAAGTCCGTATCCCCACTTTTCATATGCATCCTTTGCTGCTTCAATAACTTCCTTGTTGTCTGCCAATCCCAAATAATTATTGGCACACATATTAAGTACACCATCTACCTTTGTAGTGCTGATAATACTTCTTTGGGGTGTAGTAATAATTCTTTCTTCCTTCCAAAGACCGCTTTCTTTAATATCATTCAATATGTCAGAATAGTATTTCTTTGCTTTAAACATTTATTCTTCCCTCCCCTTTTTATTTCTTGGTCCAATCCAAAACAACTTTGCCTGTTTCACCATTTTTCATTGCCTCAAATCCTTCGATAAAATCAGTATAATGATATCTATGTGTAATTATTTGCGAAATATCAAGGCCAGATTTTAGCATTGACTGCATTTTATACCATGTTTCAAACATTTCTCTTCCATAAATTCCTTTTATGCTAAGTCCGTTAAACACTACTTTATTCCAATCAATCATTGCATTTGTTTCTTGAAGTCCAAGCATTGCAATTTTACCGCCGTGAGCCATTGTATCTATCATCTGGTTTAGGGCTATGTCGCTTCCTGACATTTCCATTCCCACATCAAAACCTTCCTTCATGCCTAATTCCTGCAGCACATCAGTCAGGTTCTCACGCTTTGTATTAACTGTTCTAAAATTTCCAACCTTTTTGGCAAGCTCTAATCTGTAATCATTTATGTCCGTCAATACTATATATCTTGCACCCGCATGCTTTGCTATTGCCGCCGCCATTATTCCTATGGGGCCTGCGCCTGTTATTAAAACATCCTCTCCTAATACATCAAAGGATAAAGCTGTATGAGCTGCGTTCCCAAAAGGATCAAAAATACTGTATATTTCTTCAGGTATGGATTTATCGCAAAGCCATATGTTTGAAGCAGGTAAAGCAACATATTCGGAAAATATTCCGGTGCGGTTTACTCCGACACCCTTTGTATCATTGCACAGGTGTCTTCTGCCTGCCAGACAATTTCTGCATTTTCCGCATACAATATGACCTTCGCCTGACACAAGGTCTCCAACTTTAAAACCTTTTACACATCTTCCTATTCCGACAATTTCTCCTACAAATTCATGACCGATTATCATAGGAACCGGAATTGTATTTTGTGCCCATTTATTCCAAACATATATGTGGATATCAGTTCCGCAGATAGAGGTTTTATGTATCTTAACAAGAACCTCACCTTCATCAGGTTGGGGCACATCAACTGATTCAAGCCACAAACCGGGCTTAGCGTACCTTTTAACCAAAGCATCCATCTTTGCCATAAAACCACCATCCTTAACTAAAATTAATATCATTTTCTCGATTAAATCATACTTCAAATCTGTTTTCATGTCAAGAGCTAAGTTGATGGTTTGTTCACAAAGTGTATACAATTGTCAAGTGTGTCCCCCTTATACTACGGGGACATT